>CAZVKD010000010.1:20206-24351 GCA_964627675.1 uncultured Gemmatimonadaceae bacterium | reverse complement strand
CCCCTCGACGTAGACCCGGTCCCCCTTCTTCAGGTACCGCTCCGCGATGTCCGCCAGCTGGCCACCACCCTTGGTATTCCACAAGACCACCCGATGCCACTCCGTCTTTTCCTGCCGCTCCCCTGCCTGGTTGTTCCACTGCCGGCTGGTCGCGAGGGAAATGGTCGCCACCCGCCCCCCGTTTGGCGTGCTGCGAACCTCGGGATCCGCCCCAAGGTTTCCAATCAGCATCACCTTGTTGAGACTGCGTGCCAAAATGACCTCCAACCGCTGTGGGGTGGGGAGCCGGACGCCGCAAACTATAGGGGCTTTAAGTCCTTTTGTCAACCAAAGATACGCGATCCGTACCGAATTATTTCGGGCTCTCTGTTGCCAGCTTTAGCCGCAGGACGACCGCGTCCTCGACCGGCCTGCTGTAGTACGCGCGCCTCACTCCAACCTCTTGAAACCCCGCGCGAGCGTAAAAGGCCAGGGCCTTTGCGTTAGACCGACGCACCTCGAGAAACACGTCGCAGACGCCCTGCTCCGACAGTCGGCCGAGGGAGGCTTGCAGCAGCCGTCGGCCCCACCCCTGACCCTGCCGTTCGGGCAGGATGGCGACATTGAGGATCTCGGCCTCCGAGCCCAGGACGCGGGCGAACAAGTATCCTCGGATTTCCCCGTCCGTCTCCAGAACCAGGGAGTTCTCCGAAAGCAGGGGGTGGAAGGCGTTGAAGGGCCACGGGTCGCTGAAGATGGCCCGCTCCATCGCCGCTATCTGCGGCAAATCAGCGGGCGTTGCCGGGCGTATCTGGAAGCGGGCGGCCATGGCGCTCCTCCCATCGGGACTGGGCGGCCGCGGCGCGCCCATAGGTCGGCTCCACCGCGAACGGCTCGAGCACGGCCTCCACCGCGCCGGGCACGTTCAGTAGCTCCAGCAACGCGCCGGCGCGCGGGGCGCCCCAGGGCGGCCCCACCGGCATGCGCCCGATCCACGCCGAGATCGTGTCACTATGCCGCGCGGCGCCGTCGCCAACCGCCGCGACCGCTGGAATGGCCCATTCGACGAGGGAGGCCGGAGTCGTCAGCGTGGGGGGCAGGAGGATCTCGACGCCATCTGGTCCGAAGCGGTACACGGCGGCGAACACCTCGCCGCGCAACGCATCGAATACCGCGGCGACGGGACCGTCGCAGAAACGCGCCCCAATCCACGCCGCGCTCATGAGTGCGGGCGCCCGACCGAACGAACGTCCGTCGAGGCGGCGCAGCAGTCCCTGCGCGGTGGCGAAGCCCACGCGGAGTCCGGTGAAGCTCCCCGGTCCGTCCGCCATGACGATCCCTGCGAGGTCCTCGTAGCGCCCACCCGTCTGCTTCAGGACGTGTTCGATGGCCGGCAGGAGCCCGGCGGCCTGCCGCCGCCCGACCAGGGTGGTCTCCACGATGACGTCACCGGGAGTGCCGAGGGCCACGCTCCCCAGAGCCGTGGCGGTGTCCAGGGCGAGCCAGAAACTCATGCGACGCGCTCGAGGCCGCGCCGAGCCGGATCGCCGGCGAGGCGAAAGCAGAGGTGCACGTCGGGCGCGGGTGCGAAGCGCCCGGCGCGCTCCGGCCACTCGATCGCCAGCAGTCGCGCCCGGGCGGCAAGGTCCGGAAAGTCCAGATCGAGCGCTTCCGCCGGGCGCTTCAGGCGATAGCAGTCCACGTGGATCAGCGGGCCCTCGGGCGTGGGGTACTCATGCACCAGGGCGAACGTCGGACTTCGGGCCGGCGTGGCGGATGCGGCGCGCGCGATCGCTTGAACAAACGTCGTCTTCCCACTGCCCAGTTCGCCGCTCAACCACAGGACGCCGCCGCGCCCGATCCTCTGGAACCACGCTTGGGCCTCCTGCTCGAGTTCTTCGAGCGTCAGCTCAGGCACGGCGCCGCGCGCGCTCGGGGCGGCGGGTACGCGTCTTCCCGGGATTGGCCCCCACCGCTGACGCTGCTGGGGTGGCGCCGGCCGCCTTGAGTTCGAAGATCTGATCCCGCAGCTCGGCGGCGAGCTCGAAATCGAGATCGGCCGCCGCCTCGCGCATCTGCTGCTCGAGGGCCGCGATCAGGTCCTCGGGACTGAGCGCCGCCGGGAGGACCGGGGGCGGGCGCTCGCCCGGCTCGGTGCGCGCGTCCGCCACCCGGGTGACCAGGCGGACCTGCTCCACGGACTTCCGAATTGACGCCGGCTTGATCCCGTGCGCCGCATTGTGGGCCTCCTGGATCTTGCGGCGACGCTCCATCTCCGCCAGGGCGCGCTGCATGGAGCCCGTCATGCGGTCCGCATACAGCACGGCCCGGCCTCGAACGTTCCGCGCCGCCCGGCCCACCGTTTGAATCAGGGAGCGATCCGAGCGCAGGAAGCCTTCCTGGTCCGCATCCAGCACCGCCACCAGTGCGACTTCCGGCAGGTCGAGTCCCTCTCGCAACAGGTTGATCCCGACCAGGACGTCGAAATCCCCCAGGCGGAGGCCGCGAACGATCTCCATCCGCTCGATTGCGTCAATCTCCGAATGCATGTACCGCACGCGCACCCCGGCCTGCCGCAGATAGTCCGTCAGGTCCTCCGCCATTCGCTTGGTGAGCGTGGTGACGAGCACGCGATCACCCGCCGCCGCGCACCGGCGGATCTCGGCCAGCAGGTCGTCCACCTGGCCCGCCACGGGGCGCACCTCCACCACCGGGTCCACCAGCCCGGTGGGCCGGATGATTTGCTCCACCACCTCGCCGCCAGAGAGCTGAAGCTCCAGATCGCCCGGCGTGGCGGACACAAACAGCATCGTGGGAACGACGTCCATGAACTCGCGGAAATTGAGCGGCCGGTTATCCAGCGCCGAGGGCAGCCGAAAGCCGTACTCCACCAGCGTCAGCTTGCGCGATCGGTCGCCTTCGTACATCCCGCCCACCTGCGGCAACGTGACGTGCGACTCGTCCACGATGGTGAGGAAATCCGCCGGGAAATAGTCCAGCAGGCACGCCGGCCGCTCGCCGGCGCGGCGGCCGCTGAGATGACGGCTGTAGTTCTCGATCCCTGCGCAGGTACCGATCTCCAGCAGCATATCCAGGTCGAAGTTCGTGCGGGTCTCCAGGCGCTGGGCTTCGAGCAGCTTCCCCTGGGCCCGCAGCTCGGCCAGGCGCCCGGCCAGCTCCGCGCGAATGGCGCGGACGGCGGACTCCAGGGCCGGACGCCGCACCACGTAGTGACTGGCGGGGTAGACGGCGCAGCGCTCCAGTTCGGCGATGGCGCTTCCCGTCAAGGGATTGACCTTGGTGACCCGCTCGACCCGGTCGCCCCACCACTCGATGCGCACGGCCTGCTCTTCGTACGCCGGAAAAACCTCCACGGTGTCGCCCCGCACGCGGAAGGTGCCGCGTTCCAGGGCGACGTCATTGCGGCGGTATTGGATGCGCACCAGATCTTCCAGGATCGCGTCTCGCGGGCGTTCCTCCCCCACCGCCACCATGGTCATCAACTGGCGATACTCGGCCGGATCGCCCAGACCGTAGATGGCGCTCACGGTCGCGACAATGATCACGTCCTCCCGCTCCATCAGGCTGGACGTGGCCCGCAACCGGAGCGCCTCGATATCCGGGTTGATGCTGGCGTCCTTCTCGATGTACGTGTCCGTGGCCGGCACGTACGCCTCAGGCTGGTAGTAGTCGTAGTACGAAATGAAGTACTCCACCGCGTTGCGCGGGAAGAACGACTTCAACTCACCGTACAGTTGGGCCGCGAGCGTCTTGTTGTGCGACAGCACGAGCGCGGGCCGGCCCCAGGCGGCAATGGCGTGAGCCATGGTCACCGTCTTGCCGGACCCCGTCACGCCGAGGAGCGTCTGATACCGTTTCCCGGCGCGAAGACCCTGGACCAGCCGTGCGATGGCCTGCGGCTGATCGCCGGCCGGGGCAAACGGCATCTCGATGGTGTACGTCATGGGCGCGGGCGGGCCGGCGGCCCTGAGGGGGTCACTCCTGTTCGCCCTGGGCCGCCGGTTCGCGCCGGTCCACCGAGGCGATGCCCCGCACCCGGCGCATGGCGGACATCACTTTGGTAAGCTGGGTTTGGTTTTCGACCTCGAGCACGATAGTGCCGAACACGGCGCCGTCCTTCGCCGAGAGATCCACGCTCCTCATGT
>CAZVKD010000010.1:0-20196 GCA_964627675.1 uncultured Gemmatimonadaceae bacterium | reverse complement strand
CAGGTCGGCATACAACCCGCGACGGTCTTCGCCGCTCACTCCCACGCCCACGGTGAACACCTCGCCCTCGGTGCGCTGCCAGTCGATCTCCACCCGGCGTTCCGACTGCTGGGGAAGCGCCAGCAGGTTGGGACAGTCGGTTCGGTGAATGGAGATCCCGCGGCCCCGGGTGACGTAACCGATCACCCCGTCCCCGGGCACAGGCTGGCAGCATTGGGCGTAGCGCACCATCAGGCCGTCCACCCCCTGTATGCGGACGCCGCGCCCCAGCCTGAACCGCTCCATCACCCGGCCCAAGGCGCCAGACTTCGGCGGTTGCAGTTCCTCGGCGGGTCGCGTGGGGAACAGCGCGCGCATCACCTGTCCCGTGGGGACGGCCCCCGAGCCCAGGGCCTGGAACAAGCGCTCGGGTGAGCCGAGGGACAACGTCGCGGCGGCGGCGGCCAATTGCGCCTCCTCGGGTGCCGGAAGCCGCCGGCGCCTCACCTCCCGGGCCAGGATCTCGCGCCCCAGGGCGACGCTCGTTTCCGCCTCTTCTTGCTTGATCCAGCGCCGAATCCGGTGGCGGGCGCGTGCGGTCCGGACGTGCGTGAGCCAGTCTTTGGATACGCGCGGTTGCCCGGCGGCGAGGATCTCGACCGTGTCCCCGTTCTTCAGCGGACGGTGGAGGGGCGCAATGCGCCCGTTCACGCGGGCGCCCTGACACCGCAGGCCCACCTCCGAGTGCACGGCGAACGCGAAGTCGATCGGCGTCGCTCCCTTCGGCAAACGTTTCACGTCGCCCTTCGGCGTGAACACGAAGATCTCGTCCTGATACAGGTCAATCTTGAGGAACTCGAGGAATTCTTCGGGGCTGTGGGCGTCCTGCTGCAGCTCGAGCAGCTGGCGGAACCAGGCGAAGCGGGTGTCCAGTTCGTCGGAGCGCTGCTCCTTGTACACCCAGTGCGCTGCGATGCCGAACTCGGCGGTGCGGTGCATCTCGCGGGTGCGAATCTGGATCTCGTACAACTGTCCACCCGGCCCGAAAATGGTGGTATGCAGCGACTGATACGCGTTGGACTTGGGGGAGGCGATGTAGTCCTTGATGCGCTCCTGGAGCGGCGTCCAGTGATGGTGGATGACGCCGAGGGCGTGATAGCAGTCGGCCACGCTCGACACCAGGACGCGCACCGCCATCAGGTCGTAGATCTCCTCGAACGGCTTGTTCCTGAGCCGCATCTTCTTGTAGATGGACCAGAGGTGCTTGGGGCGGCCCGTCACTTCGAACTCCACGATCCCCGCCCGGCGCAACGCCTCCTCCAGCGGCCCGCGCAGCCGCTCGATCATTTCTTCGCGTTGAGCGCGCCGCGCCTGGATCTTGACGGCGAGGGTGCGGTAGTCTTCCGGTTCCAGGAACTTGAAGGCCAGGTCCTCGAGTTCCGCCTTCATGCCCGCCATGCCGAAGCGGTGGGCCAGCGGCGCGTAGATCTCCCGCGTCTCCAGCGCGATCCGCCGCTGCGCCTCCTCGGGAAGGTGCTGCAGCGTCCGCATGTTGTGGAGCCGATCGGCGAGCTTCACGATAATGACGCGCGCATCCCGTGCGATGGACAGCAGCAGCTTCCGGTAGTTCTCGACCTGCTCCTCTTCCGTGGAACGGAACGTGAGGCTCGAGATCTTGGTGAGGCCGTCCACCAGGCCCGCGACCTCGTCGCCGAACGCCTCCTTGAGGCCGACCACCGTAACGTCGGCATCCTCCACCACGTCGTGCAGCAGGGCCGCCGCGATGGTCACCGAATCCAGGTTGTGCTCGAGCAGGATCTTGGCGACCTCCACGGAGTGGGAGACGAAGTCGTCGCCGGACAGGCGCTTTTGGCCCCGGTGCGCGTTCACGCTGAACTGATAGGCGCGCTCGATGAGCGACAGGTCGAGTCGGTCCTTCCGCTCGGCCAGCGCCCGCGCGAAGCCGTCGTTCAGTTCCACCTGAGCCGTCGTCACAGCCATCCCGCTTCCGCGAAGCTGAAGTAACGCTCGCTCCCGACGATGACATGATCGTACACCGGCACGTCCAACATTCTCCCGGCCTCCACCAGCTGGCCCGTCACCTGCCGATCGTCGGGAGACGGCGTGGGGTCACCGCTGGGGTGGTTATGGACCACGATGACCGCCGCGGCCGCCTCGGCGATGGCCGGGCGGAACACTTCGCGCGGATGGACCAGCGAACTGGTCAACGTCCCCCGAGTGACCAGCACGTCGCGCAGCAGGCGCTGCTGCGCGTCCAGCGCCAACACATGGACCTCCTCGACCACCAGGTCGCGGAGCCGCGGCGCACACAGCCGGTACACCTCCCCCGGCTCGCGCAGCGCGCCCCCCCGCGCCCCCTCCTCCCGCACCAGCCGACGGCCAAGCTCCAGTGCCGCGACGATCCGCGCCGCCTTGGCCGCCGCGATGCCGAAGCCGCCGGCCAGGGCGGTGGCAGGCCGTCGCGCCAGCTGGCGAAGCGTGCCGCCGGCCTCCCCCAGGACCGACCCCGCAAGCTCCAGGGCGTCTTTGCGGCTCGTGCCCACCCCTATGAGGATGGCCAGAAGCTCCCTCGACGTCAACGCGGCCGCCCCAAGACTGAAGAGCCGTTCCCGCGGTCGGTCCTCGTTCTTGGCCTCCTGGGCACGAAGCGGCACCATGCCATGAAGGTGACCGCGCCTTCAGGACTGCCGGTAATCGAAACCGCTGCGAGGTGGACCGAAAAAAGGAGGGAATCAGGCTCCCGCGCCGTGGCACTTCTTGTACTTGCGCCCGCTGCCGCAGGGGCAGGGGTCGTTGCGGCCGACCTTGGCAACGGCGCGTTCGGGCAGCGGCCGGCCCGCCGCGCCACCGTCCGGACGGCGATTGGTGAAGGTGCGGCGGGGGGCGCCGGACGCAGCGGGCACGCCACCCGGCACCAGCAGGTCCGGCTCCGCCGGGGCCGGCGCGGCCGCCGGGGCCGCCCGGCGCTGGGCCGCCCCGGTGGGCCCGCGCTGCGATGGGGGCGGCGGCCCCGGCGTGAGCTGTACCTGGAGCTTGAAGAACCGCTCGGTGAAGGTGGAGCGCACGTCGTGCATGAGATCCACGAACATGTCGAACGCTTCCTTCTTGTACTCGACCAGCGGGTCCTTTTGCCCCCACGCCCTGTAGTGAATGGCGTTCCGCAGTTGATCGAGGTCGTACAGGTGGTCTTTCCACTTCTCGTCCAGCACGCCCAACATGACCTGCGACAGCAGACGATCTCCCAGGCCGTCAATCCCGTATCGCCGGCCCATCTCGTCCCACGACGACAGCCGCGCCCGGAAGGCTTCCCTACCGACGTGCGTCAGCAGCGCCTTGAGGGCCGCAGCATCCGGCACCTTCGCCGAATCCTCGATGTCCGGCGCGGACACGAGGTAGTGCATCATGAGGTCCGTGGCGATGAGCTTGCGATCCCACTCCTCGGGCGCATCCGCCGCCGCCTGATGCACGAACCGGCCAAGCGCGGCCTCGATCATCCGGAACGCCTCGGCCTTGAGGTCCTCGCCTCCCTCCAACGCGAACAAGCGAAGCGAGTAGATCACCTCGCGCTGCTGGTTCATCACGTCGTCGTACTCCAGCAGTCGCTTGCGGGCCTGGAAGTTCTGCAACTCCACCCGTCGCTGCGCGTTCCCAATGGCGCGGGTGACCAGCGGGTGGGTAATCACCTCGCTCACCTCTTCAAGCGTCCCATCGCGGCCACACTTCTCGCACCGGTCCCCCTTCTTTTTCGACTGCTCGTGACCGCAATTCGTGCAGCGGTAGGCCACCGCCCCTTCCATCCAGCGCGCGATGCGATCGGACCCGAACAACCGCATCAGATCGTCTTCCAGGGACAGGAAGAAGACGCTCTGTCCCGGATCGCCCTGGCGACCCGACCGCCCGCGGAGCTGCCGGTCAATGCGTCGGGACTCGTGCCGCTCCGTGCCGATGATCACCAGGCCGCAGGGAGGATCCTCCTGGCATCCCAGCTCGCGGATCCGCTCGGGCGTGAGGTCCGGTTTCTCGACCTGTTGTCCAAAGGGCACCAGTTTCGACTTGATCCCGCACACCTGACACTTCCGCACACCGGCGCCCAGTTTGATGTCGGTGCCGCGACCGGCCATGTTGGTGGCGATCGTGACGGCGCCCGGGCGGCCCGCCTGGGCCACGATCTCCGCCTCGCGCTGGTGCAGCTTGGCGTTCAGGACCTCGTGCTTGAGCCCCCGGCGCTTGAGCATACGGGAGAGGGTCTCCGACACCTCGACGCTGACCGTCCCCACCAGCACCGGGAGCCCGCGCTCGTGATGCCGCACCACTTCGTCAATGATCGCGTTGTATTTCTCGCGCCGCGTGCGGTAGATCAGGTCGTGGTGATCAATGCGGCGCACCGGGCGGTTGGTCGGGATCACGCTGACCTCGAGCCCGTAGATCTGATAGAACTCGGTCTCCTCGGTCTCGGCCGTCCCCGTCATGCCGGCCAGTTTTTCGTACATGCGGAAGTAGTTCTGGATGGTGATGGTGGCGAGCGTTTGCGTCTCGCCGCGCACCGTCACGCCTTCCTTGGCCTCCACCGCCTGATGCAGCCCGTCCGACCAGCGCCGTCCCGGCAGGATCCGGCCCGTGAACTCGTCCACGATGAAGACCTGGCCATCCTGGATGACGTACTCCACGTCCTTCTCGTACAGGGCATGCGCCTGCAGCAGCTTGTGGATGATGTGCAGCTTCTCGCTCTTGGCCGCGTACTCGGCCTCGAGCTGGCGCCGACGCTCCAGCTTCTCCGGCGCGGCAAGCGACTCGTCGTGATCAATCTTGCCGAATTCCTCCGAGATATCCGGCACGACGAAGAGACTCGGGTCGTTAGGGCTCATGCCCTCGACGCCGCGATCCGTCAGATGCACGGCGTGGCCCCGCTCGTCCATCACGAAGTACAGCTGCTCCTCGAGGTGGCGGAACTTCTGCTCGCGCGAGGGGAGCTTCCGGTCCGCGATCACATCCAGCTCGACCCGCTGGACCAGCTGCTTGATCCAGGGTTCCTGGAGCAGCTTCAGCAGCCGCTTGTTCTTGGGCATGCCTTTCTGCGCCTGGTACAGCTTCAGGGCCGCCTCGTAGTGCTGGTCCTCGCGCTCCAGCATCGGCTCGGCGGCGGCGATCAACTCGTTCACCACGGCGGTCTGCCGCCGCACCAGCTGCGCGACCTGCGAGTTGAATTCGGCGTACTTGGCATCCGACTCGTTGCCCACCGGCCCGGAGATGATGAGCGGGGTCCGGGCTTCGTCAATCAGGATGCTGTCCACCTCGTCAATGATGGCGTAGTAGTGCCCCCGCTGTACGCGTTGCTCCAGCGAGAACACCATGTTGTCGCGGAGGTAGTCGAACCCGAACTCGTTGTTGGTGCCGTAGACCACGTCACACTGGTAGGCGGCCCGCCGCTCCGGGCTGGAAGGTTCGGTATCGTCAATGCAGCCCACCGTGAGGCCCAGCCACTTGAGCAGGTGCCCCATCCATTGCGAGTCGCGGCGCGCTAGGTAGTTGTTCACCGTCACCAGGTGCACGCCCCGGCCGGTGAGGGCGTTGAGATACAGGGGGAGCGTGGCCACCAGGGTCTTCCCCTCCCCGGTAGCCATTTCCGCGATGCGACCCTGGTGCAGCACAATGCCGCCGATCAGCTGCACGTCGTACGGCACCATGTCCCAGCTCATCTCATGCCCGGTCACAACCAGCGTGCTGCCGATCAGCCGGCGGCAGGCTTCCCGTACGGTGGCGAACGCCTCGGGCAACAGGTCGCCAAGCGCGTTGGCCGTAGCGGCGTGCAGCGCCTGCTCGAGCTGCCGGATCTGGGCGTCCATCTGATCGCGCCTGCCGGCGTCCGCCATGGTGCGCTTGGCGACGCGGGCTTCGGCCAGCTTGTCCTCCAGCTCGCCGAGCCGCTCCCGCAGCATCGCTTTCAACCTCGGCGTCTGCGCCTGGATCTCGGGGTCGGACTTCCCCCGAAGCCGCTCCTCGGCTTCCTTGATCCGCGCGACGATCGGGCGCAGCCGCTTGAGCTCGCGCTCGAACCGGGTGCCAACCACCGCGGTCACGACCTGTTTGAGCATCAGTCTGCGCCGAGGTACAGTCCGTGGGTCTTGATGTAGTCCTCCACCGGTCGCGGCACGAGGTAGCGGATTGACGCACCGCGCCGCACCCGCTCTCGAACCATCGTGGCCGAGAGGTCAATGCCAGGAACGGTGACGGCGAACGGCGCCAGCTGAGGGCCGAGCGCTGCGCCGGGGCGCGTCACCACGACCAGCCGCGCCAGGCCCGGGAGTGCGTCCGCCTCGCGCCAGCTGTCAAGGTCGCGCGCGGCATCGGCCCCCAGGATGAAGAATAGCTGATCGCCGGGGAAATCGGCGCGGAGGGAGCGCAGGGTCTCGACTGTGTAGGACGGCCCCCCCCGTTCGAGTTCCCGGGGATCCAGCACGAATGCGGGGTGGTCGGCGATGGCGGCCCGCAGCATGGCGGCGCGATCCCGGGCGCTGGCCGCGTGACCCGCGGCCTTCAGCGGCTGCTGGGCCGCCGGAACGAACCGGACCTGATCCAGCTGGAGTTCGCTCCGCGCGCATTCGGCCGCAACGAGGTGACCGAGGTGCACCGGGTCGAACGAGCCGCCGAACACGCCGAGGCGCACGGGCGAATCAGTGGCTCCCGGCCGGGGGCGGGCAGGTCCTGTCGAGTCCCTGCGCGTCAGGGTAGTACCGCCGAAGGTGGTCGCAGGCCTCCCGCTCTTCTTCGGCGTACCCGATCGTACGATAGGCCTCGACCAAGCGGAGCAGCGCGCGGGGCGCGAAGCTCGACTGCGCGTAGTTCGCGACCACCGAGCGAAAGTAGATGATCGCGGAATCATACGCGCGCAGGCGCAGGTAGAACACGCCGTTGTCGTAGTCCTTTTCCGCGAACTTCTCCTGAAGCGCCGTCATCTTCATGGCCGCGCGGGCCGCCGCCGGACTCCTCGGGAAACGGGCAATGAGTTCGCGATAGATGGCCAACGCGCTCTCCCCGTACGTGGGATCGAGCGTGGGAAGCTTCCACAGCTCGGCCAGCGCGTCGCCGCTGCGGAGCAGCGCGTCCGGCGCCAGGGGATGGGACCCGTGGGTGTCCGCCACGCGGCGGAACTGTCGAGAGGCCTCGAGGTACAAGGCGGCGCTGAAGTCGCACTCGGCCAGGTAGTACGTCGCCTCCGCAACCCGGGGATCCCGCGACGGAAGCTCGCCCACGAGCCGGGAGAATCCCAGCTGCGCCCGCTTGCAGCGCCCCTCACGGTAATCCGTCATCGCCTGGGCCATCACGGAGTCCAGATCCACCGCCGGCTCGGGAGCCTGGGGCCCGCGGCGGCCGCAGGAAGCCACCACCACGAGGCTCACCAGGAGGGCGCACGGCGCGACGCGCCTGCTCCTCACCCTCGTCCCCGCCGGCCTCCATTGCCTCACCGCACCCCCGCGGCTGCGTTCCCCAGGGTGTTGAGCCGCTGCGCCGCCACCTGGGCGAGCGAGTCGCCCGGCGCCGCCCCCGCCAGGGCGCGCTGGTATGCCTCCGCGGCCCCGATCAGATCCCCCCGCGAGAACAGCACGTCCCCCAGGCCGATGTACGCCGCCCGCTGGGTGGCGTCCTGCACGTCACCCGATGCCGCCCTCCGGAACCACTGCTCGGCTTCCTCCGGGCGGCCCTCCTCCATCGCCCGGCGGCCCAGCTGCAGGGCGCAGCGTCCCGACTCGCGCTGCGCCGGGCCAAGCAGACTCTCCAGCCGGCGCCGTCGCACGATGCCATCGAACACCCCGGTCGCGTCGTCGCAGCGGCCCACGCGGGCGAGGGCCTGCCCGTAGGCCAGGAGGAGCGAATCCATGCTGCCGGCATCGGGAGCGCCGGCCGCCGCCAGGGGGAGGATCCGCGCCGCTTCCCCCGGGCGCGATTCCGGACTGACACTGGCCGCGAGTCGTTGCGCCAGTGACCCCAGGACCCGGCCGCCGGCAATCTGGCGAAGTCCGACCAAGGCGGACTCCAGCGCCACCCGGTCGTCCGCCGCCGCCGCCGCCCGTGCCACGCGCTCGAGACCGTCAGCGGCCTCCGAGGTCCGCGCCGCTGCACCCTCGGCGCCCAGCGTTCGAAACTCCCGGGCCGCCTCCACCAACTCCCCGGCCCGGAGCGCCGCCGCCGCCGCCCGCGCCCGCAGCGACGGACTCGGGTTGGTCGCCTGGCGGAGGGCAATGCGGTATTCCACCAGCGCGTCGGTGTACTGGCGGTTGGCATAGGCACGGTCTCCCAGGACTACGTGATCAGCGGCCGAGCCGGCGCAGGCGCTGGTCAGCAGCAGCGGTGCCGCTCGCAAGAGGCCGGCGCAACCAGCGCGTCGCACCCGCTACCGTCCGTCCGCGCGCCCGAGCATCGCGAGATACGCCTTGGCGCGCGCATCCCCCGGGTGCTCGTTGAGCACCGCCTGCCAAACATCGCGCGCCGCCGCCGCGTCGCCGGACAGGAAGCAGGCCAACCCGAGCGCCGAGCGCGCCTCCCGAAAGCCGGGACGTTCCCCGGTCACGATGGTCAGTTCCTCTCGCGCTTCCAGCGCCCGACCCGCGTCGAGCAGCAGGCGCGCCAATCGGTACCGCAAATCCTGGAAGGTCGGACCCAGGCGGAGCGCCGCGCGGTATTGTTCAATGGCCCCGGCAATTGATCCCGCCTCGACGTAGGCCTCCGCCAGTTGGGCGTGATGATTGGCCAGCTTGGCGGCATGGTGGGGGGCCAGCCCGGGCTCCTCGCCTCGGGCCCCGACCTCGCGCGCCGCCTGAAAGCTCGCCGCCGCCTCCTGGGTCCGGCCCAGCGCATTCAGCACGACGCCGCGATGCATGAGCGCTTCCAGATAGCGTGGATTACGAGCGAGCGCCTGGTCCAGGGCCCCGAGCGCCCGTTCCGGCTGGCCCACGAAATGGTAGGCGAGACCGAGCAGGTGATAGGCGTCGGCGTATGCGCGCCCCGACCCCACCACTTCTTCCAAGAGGTGCACGCAGCCGTAGTAATCCTCCAGGGCGAAGCGCTCTTTGGCCTGCTGCAGCAGCTGTTCGGCGCTTACGTTCATACCAGCGCGTCCTTGAAGTAGCCGATGGTGCGGGTCAACCCCTCCTCCAGCGATACCTGCGGCCGCCAGCCGAGGCTGGTGGCAATGCGGGCGATATCCGGCCGCCGCTGCCGGGGATCGTCCGTCGGCAAGGGCTGATACACCATGGCGCTCGGCGAGCGCGTGAGCCGGAGGACCAGCTCCGCCAGCTGCAAGACGGTGAACTCCGCCGGGTTGCCCACGTTGTACGGCTGGTCATCCCCTCGCTCGAACACCCGGTAGATCCCCTCGATCAGGTCTTCAACGTAGCAAAACGACCGAGTTTGCGTGCCGTCGCCATACACCGTGAGCGACTGCCCCTTCAGGGCTTGCACAATGAAGTTCGACACCACTCGCCCGTCATGCGCGCGCATGCGAGGCCCGTACGTGTTGAAGATCCGCACGATCCTGGTGTCCACGCCGTGGACGCGCCGATACGCCATGGTCATCGCTTCGGCGAACCGTTTGGCCTCGTCATACACCCCCCGCGGCCCGATGGGGTTGACGTTCCCCCAGTACGATTCCGGCTGGGGATGCACGGTGGGATCCCCGTACACTTCGGACGTGCTGGCCAGCACGAAGCGCGCGCGCTTGGCCTTGGCAAGCCCCAGCGCGTTGTGCGTGCCGAGCGCGCCGACTTTCAGGGTTTGAATCGGGAGCTTCAGGTAATCAATCGGACTGGCCGGCGAGGCGAAGTGGAACACGGCGTCGAGGGATCCCGGGACCTCGATGTGGCGGCTCACATCGTGCTGGATCAGCTCGAACGACGGGTGCGTGCTGAGATGGGCCACGTTCGTCGCCTGACCGGTGATCAGGTTGTCCATGCCGACCACCGTGTGGCCCTCCGCGATCAACCGGTCGCACAGGTGGGACCCGAGGAATCCGGCGGCCCCGGTGACCAGAACGCGCATCAGGCCGCCGGCCGGCCAATGGACGCATACGTGAACCCCAGCGAGCGCATCCTGGCGGGTTCGTACAGATTGCGGCCGTCCACGATGATTGGGCGGCGGAGCAGGCTCCGCATCCGCGCGAAATCCGGATTGCGGAACTGCAACCACTCCGTCACGACCACGAGCGCGTCCGCGCCCCGCAAGGCATCGTACTGATGCTCGGCGTACGCGATCCGGTCCCCGAAGAGCCGGCGGGCCCCGTGAATCGCCGCGGGATCGTGCGCGACGACCCGCGCACCGGCCGCGAGGAGGCCCTGCACCAGGTCAATCGCCGGGCTTTCCCGCAGGTCGTCCGTTTCCGCCTTGAAGGCCAGCCCCCACACGGCGATCAAGCTGCCAGGGAGATCGGCTCGGAGCATCTCGGAGACCTTGGCCACCAGGCGCTGCTTCTGCCGACGGTTGACCTCCTCCACCGCGCACAGGACGTCCAGCGACACCTCGTACTGGCGCGCCGTCTGGATGAGCGCCTTCAGGTCTTTGGGGCAGCACGAACCGCAGTAGCCGGGCCCCGGAAACAAGAACGCCGGCCCGATGCGCCGATCGCTCCCGATGCCTCTGCGAACGTGATCCACGTCCGCGCCCACTCGCTCGCACAACTCGGCGATCTGGTTCATGAACGAGACGCGCGTGGCCAGCATCGCGTTGGCCGCGTACTTGGTGAGCTCGGCCGACGGGATGTCCATGAAGATCAGCGGATTCCCCGTCCGAACGAACGGGGCGTACAGCTCGGTGAGCACTCGCTTCGCTTCGTCGGAGTCCACGCCCACGACCACGCGGTCCGGCTTCATGAAATCGTCAACCGCCGCTCCTTCCTTCAGGAATTCGGGGTTGGAGCATACGTAGACCGGATGCGACGTGAGGGAGGCGATGGTCTCCCGCACCACGGCGGCCGTGCCCACCGGCACTGTGCTCTTGGTGATCACCGTCCGGGGGCCATCCATGTGTTGCCCGATGATGCGCGCCACCTCGATCACGTGCTGCAGATCGGCTGATCCATCTTCATCAGGCGGCGTGCCCACCGCGATGAAGATCACGTCCGAGAACCGGACGGCCTCCGGCACGTCGGTGGTGAACCGCAACCGGCCTTCCGCCTGGTTTCGCACCACCAGGGGCTCGAGCCCCGGCTCGTAGATCGGCAGGCGATTCTGCCGCAGCAGCCCGATCTTGGCTTCGCTCACGTCGGCGCACACCACTTCGTTCCCGGTTTCGGCCAGGCAGGCGCCGACGACGAGACCCACGTACCCCGTCCCGACCACCGCCACCTTCATTGACTGAGCCCCCGTTCCTTGAGCGCGTTTCTGGTATCCACGATGGCCTCGGCGTTCGCCCGCACCATCTTGTAGTCAATGGAGCTGTGATCGGTAGTGATGACCACACAGTGGGCCGCCCGGATTTCGTCCGCGGTCAACGCGACCGAGTGCAGCCGACGGCCGTCTTCGGTAATCTCCGGCACAAACGGGTCATGGTAGCGAACGTCAGCTCCCTGGGTCATGAGCAACTTGATCACGTCGAGCGCCGGACTCTCCCGCACGTCGTCAATGTCCTTCTTGTAGGAGACCCCCAGGACCAGCACGCGCGACCCTCGCACCGGCCTCGCGTCTTCGTTCAATCGCTCGGCGACCTTTCGCACCCAGAAGGCGGGCATCTCGGAATTCACCTCGGCCGCGACCTCGATGAAGCGGGTCTTGTAGTTCAGCCCGCGCATCTTCCACGCGAGGTAATGCGGGTCAATCGGAATGCAGTGGCCGCCGAGCCCGGGCCCGGGCGTGAACTTCATGAAACCGAAGGGCTTGGTGGCGGCAGCCTCGATCACCTCCCACACATCCACCCCGAGCTTGTCGCACACGATCGCCATCTCGTTCGCCAACCCGATGTTCACGCTCCGGAACGTGTTCTCCAGCAGCTTCACCAGCTCCGCCGCCTCGGGCGAGGACACCGGCACCAGCCGATCGAAGACGGGCCCATACAGCGCCAGCACCACCTTGAGGCAGGACGGCGTGAGCCCGCCCACCACCTTGGGCGTGTTCCTGGTTTGCCACGTCGGATTGCCCGGGTCCACGCGCTCGGGACTGAAGGCAAGGAAGGCGTCGGTCCCCACTTTCAGGCCGCGTTTCTCGAGAATGGGTAACAGCAGTTCGCGGGTGGTTCCGGGGTAGGTCGTGCTTTCGAGGATGATGACCTGCCCCGCGCGCACCGCGGGGCTCAGGGACTGGGCCGCGGCCATCACGTAGGAAACGTCGGGATCCTTGGTTTTGGAAAGCGGCGTGGGCACGCAGATGGACACCGCGTCCGCCTCGCCGAGACGAGAGAGATCGGTGGTCGCCGACACGCGGCCGGCCTTGACCAGCGGGGCCAGGCTGGCCGAGGACACATCGAGGATGTGCGACCCGCCGCATTGGATCCGGTCCACCACGCGTTGGTTGATGTCGAAGCCAAGCACGCGGTAGCCCGCGCGGGCCAGCTCCACCACGAGCGGCAATCCGACGTAGCCCAGACCAATGACGCCGAACACCGCCGTCCGGTCGGCGGCCTTGGCTATGAGGGTCTGCTCCATGGTCATCGCGCCACGGGCCGAGTCGCGTCGGTCGCGACCGGTCGCCCGCCCTCCTGGAGAGACTGCGCCGCCACCGCCAACACTCGGACCACGTCAACACCGTCCGCCGCCGTGACCCGGGGCGGTTCGGCTCGGCGCGCCACGGCAACGAAGTGCCTCAGCTCGGCCGTCAGTGGCTCGATGTTCGGCACCCGGGGAATGAAGATGTCGCCCTCGCGGATGGCCAGGCTCTCGCCGTAGGAGCCGTAGTCCGGCGGCCGGTCCACGCCCTTGTCGTACACTTTGAGCTTCTCCCGCGGCTGCATGTCGTCGAACACCACCATGCGCTTGGATCCCACCACGGTGAGCCGCCGTTCCTTGTGCGGGTCCAGCCACGACAGCTGGACGTGGGCCATGATGCCGGTCTCGAACTCCAGGGTGAGAAACACCACGTCTTCGATTCCCGGTTGCAGATAGCTCATTCCCTGCGCCGCGACCCGAACCGGCGGTTGGTCCAGCAAGTGCATCGCGACGGACACGTCGTGCGGCCCAAAGCTCCACAGAGCGTTCTCGTCGGGCCGGATCTGGCCCAGGTTCACCCGTTGACTGTAGAGGTAGAACACCGTGCCGAGTTCACCCTGGCGGATCATCCCGCGCAGGCGCTCCACGGCCGGATGAAACAGCAGCAGGTGGCCCGCCAGCACCGGCACGCCCCGGGCGGCCGACAACTCCGCGACCTGCTCCCCGTCGCTCACCGACGTGGCGAACGGTTTTTCCACCAGGACCGCGAGCCCTCGCTCGATGGCCGATCGCGCAACGGCCGCATGCGTCGCAGCGGGCGTCGCCACCACGACGGCCTCGGCGTGCTCGAGGGCTTCGCCGAGATCCCCCGTGATCAGCACGCCGGGGTACTGCCGCCGCAGCTCCTCGCGACGGGCGCTCGCCGTATCGCACACCGCCGCCAGCTCGGCATCGGGCATCGAAGCCAGCGTCCGAACGTGATTGCGCCCCCACGCGCCGGCCCCGATGACCGCCACACGCACCCGGCTCACGCGCACACCTCGCGCACCGCCTCGATCACCCGGTCTCGCGCCCCCGCCGTCAGTTCCGGGTAGATCGGCAGCGACAGCACCTCGGTGGCCGCGCGCTCGGCCTCGGGAAACGCCCCCGCCTTGTATCCCAGGTCGCGGAAACACGGCTGGAGATGGAGCGGAAGAGGATAGTACACCGCATGGCCGATCCCCCGCTCGGTCAATCGCCGCCGCAGGGCGTCGCGCCGCGGCGTGCGGATGGTGTACTGGTGGAAGATGTGCTCGTTGGCCTGGTCCACCGCCGGAGGCGTGAGAGCGCCGAGGCCCGTAAATGCCGAGGTGTAACAGGCCGCGTGGCTGCGCCGGGCCGCGCTCCAGGCCGAAAGATGCGGCAGCTTCGCCAACAGGACCGCCGCCTGCAGCGTGTCAAGCCGACTGTTCGTGCCGACCTCGTCGTGATGGTACTGCTTGATCCCCCCGTGGGTCCGCAACCGCCGCAGTCGCTCCGCCAGCGAGGGATCCTGCGTCACGATCATGCCGCCGTCTCCCCACCCGCCCAGGTTCTTGCTCGGGAAAAACGAAAACGCACCCGTGGTTCCCAGTTCACCCGCCATGTGCCAACGCCCTTCGATTCTCCGGCGAGCGCCGATCGCCTGGGCCGCGTCCTCGATGATCGCGAGGCCGTGGCGCTCCGCGAGGGGCAGCAGCTGCTCCATCGACGCCATCTGGCCGTACAGATGCACGGGAATGATCCCTCGGGTCCGCGAGGTGATCGCCGCCTCGACCGCGGCCACGCTCAGGTTGAAGGTGGCAGGCTCGATGTCCACGAACACGGGGCGTGCGCCGGCATTCCAGATCGCTCCGGCCGTGGCGAAGAACGTGAACGGAGTGGTGATCACCTCGTCCCCGGGCTTCAGATCCAGGGCTCTCAGGGAGAGCAGCAGCGCGTCGGTGCCGCTGGCGCAGGCGACGCCGAACCGGGCCGCCGAGAGCCGGGCCACAGCCTCCTCCAGCCGTGGCACCTCCTCCCCAAGGATGAATTGCTGCCGCTCGATGACCGCCATCACGGCCGGCATCAGGTCGTCCTTGATCGCGGCGAACTGCGCTCGGAGGTCCAGCAGCGGGACGGTCACCCATTATCCAAGTCAAACAAGGGCTTAAGGTTAGCCAGGTGCGAGTCCGGGGTCAAACCCGGCGCACACTGCCCTCAGACTCGCGATACGAGGCGCCGCACGCCCCGCAGGTCCCGGCGCCCCCAACCAGGTGAAGACGCTCCCCGCACTGGCACATCCAGCCGACCCTCCGCGCCGGCACCCCCACCATGAGCCCGTAGGCCGGCACGTCCGACGTCACCACGGCTCCCGCCCCGATGAAGGCATACTCTCCGAGGGTCACGCCGCACACAATTGTGGCATTGGCGCCGATGGTGGCTCCCCGCCGCACCAACGTCCGGCGATACTCGTGCTTGCGCGGCAAGTGGCTCCGAGGGTTCATGACGTTGGTGAACACGCAGGACGGCCCGCAGAAGACATCGTCCTCCAGCACCACGCCCTCGTAGATCGAGACGTTGTTCTGAATCTTCACGTTGTTACCGATGCGGGTTCCGGGCATGACCACCACGTTCTGGCCCAACGAGCATCGCTCACCGATCTCGGCCCCGGGCATGATGTGGCAAAAGTGCCAGATCCTGGTGCCGGAACCGATCACGGCGCCCGGATCTACATAGGAAGACTCGTGTGCGAAGTAGTCGGCCAATGGGTCCTCAAGTCGAAGGATCAGGGAGCTCAGCGGCGATCGGAGACGATCGGCTCGAGCAACGCCGCTGGCGCGCGGCTCGGTCCCCGGGTCTCAGGCGATGATCTTGACTTCGAGTTCCAATTCCACCCCGAACTCCGCCAGCACGCGCTGCCGCACCACATCAATCACCGCTCTGACGTCGGCGGCGGTCGCCGTGCCGAGATTCACGATATAGTTGGCGTGCATCGGAGACACCTGGGCACCCCCGATCCTGAACCCCTTGAGCCCCGCCGAGTCAATCAGCTGGCCGGCCGTTTTCCCCGGCGGCTTCGCTTCCCACCCGGTTTCCCCAGCCTTCCCTGCACCGCTCGGCGCCGACGGATTGCGAAACACCGATCCGCAGCAGGGCTGATCGAACGGAGTCCCCGCCTTCCGCCACGCCAGGTGCCGCCGGATGTCGTCGTGCAGCTCGCGGGGGTCGCCCGGAGCGAACCCGAGCGTCGCCCCCACGATCACCCCGCCCGCGAGCCCGGCGGATCGGTACCGCCACGGGATATCGGTGCCCTCCAACACGCGGGTCGTTCCGTCGGGTTGGACCACCCGGACCGAGCGCACGATCTGGGAGAAGTCCTGCCCGTGGGCGCCCGCGTTCATGAAGACGCCGCCGCCTACCGTTCCCGGCACACCCACGAGGCGCTGCGCCCCTGCCAATCCCGCCGCGGCTGAGCGTCGCGCGAGCAAGGGCGTGGGGAGTCCAGCCCCGACGACCCAGGTGTCCGGCCCCGCCACTCTCACGTCGTCCAACCCTTTGCCGATGCGCACCACCACGCCCCCGAACCCGGCGTCGCTGATCAACACGTTGGACCCCAGGCCCAGCGCGAGCCACGGCAGCCCTGCCTCGCGGGCGACCTCGAGCGCGGCCGCAACGTCCTCCGGGTTCCGAGGCTCCACCAGCGCGGCCGCCGGCCCGCCGATGCGGTAGGTGGTGTACCGCGCCAGCGGCTCGTCGTAGCGGACCGTCCCCCGGATGCGGGAACGCAGCTCGGCGAGCGCGGCCCTCACCGTCCCGCGGCGGCCTCGCCGGCCGGCACCGCGGGACCAGGTTCGGCCTGACGCTGCATCTGGTACCATTCCTGGAGACAGCGCACCGACCCCTTGCGGGACCGCAGAGCCAGGATGGCGTCGCAGGCGGCGCTCGCGGCGGACATCGTCGTGGTATAGGGAAGCCCGTACTGCAGCGCGGTCCGCCGCATGAAGTAGTCGTCACGCTGGGTGAGCTTCCCCAGGGGCGTGTTGATCAGCAGCTGCACCTGCCCCGACACGATCAGGTCGGCCGCGTTGGGGCGGCCCTCGTGCACCTTGAGCACCCGCTCGGCCGGAATCCCGCGCGCGTTCAGATAGCGCGCCGTACCTTCGGTCGCCACGATCCGGAATCCCATCTCGTGAAACCGGCGCGCGATCGGCGTCACGGTGGGTTTGTCGTGGTCGTTGACCGTCACCATGATGCTGCCCTCGAGCGGCAGCGCCCCGTCCGCGCTGATTTGCGCCTTGGCGAACGCCATCCCAAAGCTGTCGGCCATGCCCATCACTTCCCCGGTGGACCGCATCTCGGGGCCGAGCAGGGTGTCCACGTTCGGGAGTTTCAGGAACGGAAACACCGCCTCCTTCACCGCCACGTAGGGGATCCTGACCTCGTCCGGTACGCCCGCCTCGTCGAGCGAGCGCCCCACCATCACGGCCGCCGCGAGCTTGGCCAGCGGAATGCCCGTCGCCTTGCTCACGAACGGCACGGTCCGCGACGCGCGGGGATTCACCTCCAACACGTATACCACACCGTGCTTGACGGCGTACTGCACGTTGATCAGCCCCACGACACCCAGCTCCAAGGCGAACTGTCGCGTGTGGTGGCGCATCGCCTCCACCGCAGTCTCCTCGATCAGGTACGGCGGCAGCACGCAGGCCGAGTCGCCCGAATGGATGCCGGCGTCTTCGATGTGCTGCATCACGCCCCCGATGGCACAGCGCCGCCCGTCGCAGATCGCGTCCACGTCCGCCTCGAAGGCGTCCTCCACGAACCGATCAATCAGGACCGGGTGCGCGGGGGACACGCGCGCGGCCGTCTCGAAGTAGCCGCGCAACGATGCCTCGTCGTACACGATCTCCATCGCCCGCCCGCCCAGGACGTAGGAGGGTCGCACCAGCACGGGGTAGCCCACCCGCGCCGCGACCACCACCGCTTCTTCCAGCGTGTTGGCCGTGCCGTTGGCCGGCTGCGTCACGCCCAGCCGGCGTGCCAGGGCCTCGAACCGACGGCGGTCCTCGGCGATGTCCACCGCCTCCGGGCTGGTACCCAGGATCGGCACCCCCGCGGCCTCGAGCCCTTTCGCCATCCGAAGCGGCGTTTGCCCGCCCAGTTGAATCACCACACCCTTGGGCCGTTCCCACCGGACAATCTCCAACACGTCCTCGAGGGTCAGTGGTTCGAAGTACAGCTTGTCCGAGATGTCGAAATCGGTGGAGACGGTCTCGGGATTGCAGTTGACCATGATGGTTCGGTAACCCAGCTCCCGCAGCGCCAGTCCGGCCCGCACGCAACAGTAGTCGAATTCCACGCCCTGCCCGATGCGGTTGGGGCCGCTGCCCAGGATCACCACCCCCTGTTCGCGGAGCGGCTCCGACTCGTTCTCCTCGTCGTAGGACGAATAGAGGTAGGGTGTGGCCGACGGGAACTCCCCGGCACAGGTATCCACCATCTTGTAGCTCGGGTGGACCCCGAAGCGCCACCGCAGAGTGCGCATCTCCTCCTCGGAGACACCGCGGAGGTCGGCCAGCTGGCGATCCGAGAACCCCAGACGCTTCATGCGTCGCACCCCGTCGGCCTCCAGGGCGCGCGCCCCGGCGAACTCCCGCTCCGCCTCGAGGAGCTCCGCCAGCTGGGAGAGGAACCACGGATCTATGTGAGTGAGCCCGGCGATCTCCGGCACCGACATCCCCGCCTGCATCGCCCGCTTGATCTGGAAGATCCGCTCGGGCGTCGGCGTCCGAAGGGCCACGCGGAGACTCTCCACGTCGTCTCCCTCGAGGCGGTCGTCCTTCGGGGTCGGGCCCACCACCCACCCGGGCCGGTCAATCTCCAGCGCGCGGATCCCCTTCTGAAACGCCTCCTTGAACGTCCGGCCAATGGCCATGGACTCGCCCACGGACTTCATTTGCGTGGTGAGCCTGGCGTCGGCCATGGGGAATTTTTCGAACGCGAACCGCGGGAACTTCACCACCACGTAATCGAGGACCGGCTCGAACGACGCGGGGGTGGTCTTGGTGATGTCGTTGGGCAACTCATCCAGCGTGTACCCGACGGCGAGCTTTGCCCCGATCCGGGCAATGGGGAACCCCGTGGCTTTCGATGCCAGCGCCGACGACCGCGACACGCGGGGGTTCATCTCGATGACCAGCATCTCGCCCGTGTCGGGATGTACCGCGAACTGGATATTGCAGCCGCCCGCCGCGACCCCGACTTCGCGAATGATCGCGATGGCGGCGTCGCGCATGACCTGGTACTCGCGGTCGGTCAGAGTCATGGCCGGCGCCACGGTAATGGAATCGCCCGTGTGGACGCCCATGGGATCCAGGTTCTCGATGGAGCAGACGATCACCACGTTGTCCCGGCAGTCGCGCATGACCTCGAGCTCGAATTCCTTCCACCCAAGGACGGATCGCTCCACCAGGGCGGCCCCCACGGGTGAGGCAGCGAGCGCGTGAGCGATCTTGTCCTGGTACTCCTCCACGTTATAAGCCACGCCACCGCCCGTCCCGCCCAGCGTGAACGACGGCCGGATGATGGCCGGGTATCCGGTCGCCTGCACCGCCCCCCTGGCCTCGTCCTTCGACGTCACGACCGCCCCGGCAGGCACGGCAAGCCCGATGCGGCGCATGGCCTCGGCGAACTCACGCCGGTCCTCCGCCATGCGGATGGCCCGTTCGTCCGCCCCGATCAGTTCCACGCCAAGCCGAGCCAGCGTTCCGTCCCGCGCCAGACGCATGGCCACGTTGAGCCCGGTCTGTCCCCCCATGGTGGGCAGCAGCGCATCGGGCCGCTCCCGCTCGATCACCCGCGTCACCCACTCTGGCGTGATGGGTTCCACGTACGTGCGATCCGCCAGCTCCGGGTCCGTCATGATCGTGGCGGGATTGGAGTTGACCAGGATGACCCGGTAGCCCTCTTCCTTGAGCGCCTTGATCGCCTGGGTCCCCGAGTAGTCAAACTCCGCCGCCTGCCCAATGATGATGGGACCGGACCCGACGATCAGAATGGACTCGAGGTCAGTGCGCTTGGGCATCCACCAGTTCCCGGAGCAACTGCTCCAATGAGATGGTCGGGCGCCAGCCCGTCTCGGCGCGCAGGCGCGTGGCGTCCCCGACCAGATACGGGATATCCGCGCTTCGCACCAAGTCCGCGTCCACCTCAGGGGTGGCGCGGTGACCGACCATGTCGGCCAGACGAAAGAACACGTCGGCGAGCGCCACCCCCGCGCCCGACGCGACGTTATACACGGCCCCCGCCCGCCCGCGATCGAGCAACGCCACGTAGGCCTCCGCCACGTCCGCCACGTGCAGGAACTCGCGGACCAGTTCGATATTACCCACCTTGACCACCGGCGCGCGCGCACGTTTGGCCAGCACCAGCCTGCGCACGAACGCCGGAAGGACGAACCGCTCGTCTTGTCCCGGGCCGCTGTGGGGGAAGGGCCGCGCCACCACCACCCGCAGCCCCGTCCGCCGGTGCACCTCCAGTGCGGCCACCTCCGCCCCAAGCTTCGAGGCCGC
>CAZVKD010000009.1:0-25039 GCA_964627675.1 uncultured Gemmatimonadaceae bacterium | reverse complement strand
GTCCATGCCGGCACAACCCGGGAACGAGGCCGGGCTGCGGATATTGCTCGGACGGCAGAGCCAGTAGTTGATCGGATTTCCGATGTTCTCGGTCCAGGAGGTCTCGCCGGTCTCGGCGCCGAAGGTCCATTGCACGCCCGCGCCGCGCCGCCCCTTCTTGGTGATGATCTGAATCACGCCCGAGGCGGCATCCGCTCCGTAGAGCGTCGCGGCCGAGGGGCCTTTGATCACTTCCACGCTTTCGATGTCGTCGGGGTTCAAGAAGGAAAGGGGATTGGTGGGCTGGACCGTGGAGTTCCCCGTGCCGAAGCCCACTTGGAGGCGACTCTCGAACCGAATCCCGTCAATGTAGTACACCGGCTGGTAGCCGGCCGCCAGGGACCCGGCGCCGCGGATCCGGTAGTTGCTGCCCGCGCCCGCCTGACCCGAGTTGGAGATCACGGTGAGGCCCGGCGTGCGGCCCGTCAGCAGGTCCTGCACGTCGGCCACGACCGCTGCCTCGGCCAGGCTCGCCGCGTCAATCTTGCTCACGGCGTTGCCCAGCGTGCGTTTCTCCGTGCGGCCGGGTTGGCCGGTGACGACCACCTCGTCCAGCTGCATGGCCGCCGGCGCGAGCGTGAAGTCCACGTTCTGCGACTGCCCGGGCACGAGCGTGATCTGGGCCTCGAGTCGGGTGTACCCGATCATCAGGGCCCGGATCGTGTGCGCCCCCGCCGTGACGCGCGGGAGCGTGTAGCGCCCCTCGGCATCCGTGCTGACGCGCAGATTGGTGCCGGCGACGCCGACCTCGGCGCCCTCCAGCGGTCGCCCGGTCGCCCGATCGGTGACGCGGCCCGTGACGGTGCCGGTCGCCTGACCGAAGGCGCTGGCGGCGCTGGCGAGGGCGACGCCGAACGCAAGGCCGGCGGTCGCCACCCACTGCCTCCAACGGACTTGAGTCATAGGACACCTCCGCAGAGTGAAGCGATGGAACGCGGCGCCCGGGTTCGGGCGCGCACAATCCGCCGGAACGTGTGCCGCGGGGCAGTCACACGCAGGCGGTGAACTGGATACAGCGTTGAATGCAGCGTTGACGACCTGCTCCCGTGCTGTGTCCCGGAGCCCCGCTCGAGACCACGGGGGCAGCCCCGGATCGGGCCAAACTGAAGCGCGGGGCCGTCAATGTCAAGAGGTCTGGTTGGCACCTGGCCTGGCAGCCAAGTACTTCCAGTCTCATGAGTTACCTGTTCGGGGGCACGGACAGGGTGGGATTCGAACCCACGAACCGGTTCCCCGGTTACACGCTCTCCAGGCGTGTGCCTTCAGCCACTCGGCCACCTGTCCAACCACGGGCGATCGGCGAGCCTGAAGGTTAACCGGCGGGACCACGGGTGGGGAGCCATCGGCGGCGAACTGGCGAGACCACCCGGAGCCTTGGTGTCCGCTGCCGCATCATGGCGTCGGGATCGCCGGCCGGAACGCGGGGTCCCGGACAGCCACCTGTCCCTGCCGCGCGTAGTTCATGGCCTCGCCCAGGATGCGGGCGGCCTCCTGGGGGGCGTGGAAGCCCATGGAGTTCTCCGCGTTGATGAAGTCGAGGTAGAACTGTGCCCTCCGCTGGAGCGCCCGCGCCGCCGCCAACGAGGCGTCCGGGCGGCCCGCGTCTCGTGCGGCGCGGATATCGCGTATCAGCGCAACCAGGGCGTCCATCGCGGCCGAGCGGAGCCGGTGGGTGCTTTCCTGAATGGCCTCGGCGCGCGCCCGCAGCTCACCCTCCGCCACCGGGTGACACGTGCGGCACGCATTGCTCACGTTCAGGAGCGGGCTGCGGACATGGTGATCGCTTACCTTGAGGGCGCCCACCCGCACGTAGGGCATGTGGCAGTCCGCGCACGTAACTTGCGCCCGCGCGTGCACCCCCTGGCTCCACATCTCGAATTCCGGATGTTGGGCTTTCAGCGCCGGCGCTCCGGATTCGGCGTGGACCCAATCGCGGAACTGGACGCTGTCGTAGTACGCCAGGATCTGCTCCACTCTGAGGCCGTTCGCCCAGGGATAGACCAGCCGTTTCTCGGGCCCCTTGAAGTAATACTCCACGTGGCACTGGCCGCAGACGAAGGCCCGCATCTCCTGGCGCGTCGCGTCGCGGTTCACGTCATAGTCGCCCACGCCCTGTGACGCTTTCAGCGCTCGGATGCCTTCGAGAAACCCCGGCCGCGTGACGCGGAGCCGCATGGTCTCGGGATCGTGGCAATCGAGACACACGATGGGATGCCGCACCAGTTGCCGCGCCTCGGCGAAGGGCATCCGGTTCATTCGCTCGAAGCCGAGCATGAGATCGCCGGCGCCCAGCCGGCGGTAGGGGACGTACACGGACGCGTGGCAGTGCAGGCACGTGCCGGGCTGAGGCACCTGCTGTCGCCCGGTGTAGGTCTGGTCCTCCAGCATGTAGGCGTGGCCGCGTTCCTCCCGGAAGTCGAGGGCGAAGGCGTAGCCTGCCCACATGGTGCGGAGCCTGGGATCCTCCTCCAGGCGTGACTGGGCGACCACCGTGCGCGGGTCGGCGGCCGAGGGGGTTCTCGGAAGCGCTTCGCTCCCGCCGAACCTGGTACGGACCTGATCCACCGTGCGGCGGTAGGCGTCGTATTGATGGGGAAAGTTCCTGCCCCAGACGGCAGGGTCTTCCGTGGTGTCGGTGACTTCCGCCACCCGGAAGAACGGCGCGCGGGCTTCCTGCTTTCGCTCGAAGATGCTGACCAGCAGGGCCGTGGCCCCTGCGGCGGTGACGGCGGCGCCGACGGCGACGAGCACAGGAACGCGCAGCTTCTGGCGATCAGCGGGCATGACCGACTTCTCCGTGACAGGTGATGCACGCTCGCGGCTCTCGGGCCCCGGCCATCTCCTCGATCATCTGCACCGTGGTGGCGTGACAGTCGCGGCAGCGACGCTCGGTCACGGCCAGGTTGCCCCGTTTGATGCGAATCGGCTCGGGAAAGCGTCCCGTGGTGAAGGCCACGGAATGCCAGAATCCGTTGCGGGCCTTGGTGATGTACTTGAATGGCAGGGCGTGGGGCGTGTGACAATCGTTGCACGTGGCCGCCGCGCGGTGGCTGGAGCGGAGCCAGCCGTCGTACTGCCACTGCATGACGTGGCAATTGGCGCACGCGGCCGGGTCGTTAGTCAGGTACGAGGCTCCGCGCCCGTACCAGAACGTGAAGCCGCCGGTTCCCGCGGCGATCCCGACGAGCGCGGAGAGGAGCAGCGCACCGCCCTGGTTCGGCATGGGCCGTAATTACTCCCGGCTCCTGAGCGGCGCAACGGTGGGTGGCCGGGAGCCGGGCGGTTCGACGGGATCCGGCGGTAGTCTGCCGCCGCAGGCGCGGTGTATCTTGAACGCGGCCCCAGCGCGTGACCGGGTGATGGCCGTTCTCGTCGTGGAAGACAATCCTCAGGTGCGCGCCAGTCTCGCGAGGATTCTGGCGCGGACGGGGTTCGAGGTGGACGAGGCGGAGAATGGCCTTGCGGCGCTGTCCATGCTGGAGCGCCGCACGTACCAGGCCGTCGTTTGCGACATCAAGATGCCGGTGATGGACGGCGTGCGGATGTACGAGCTGCTCGAACGCGCCTATCCCGCCGTGGCCCGGCGCGTCGTGTTCGTGTCGGCATGGCTCGACGACGCCGGCGTGCAGGCGTTTCTGGAGCGCGCCGAGCGACCGTTCCTGCAAAAGCCGTTTGACGTTGACGTCTTCGTCCGCACCGTGCGAGCGGTGGCCGAAGAGGCCGGTCAGGAAGCGACCAGCAGCCCAGGTTAACCGTCAAGGTGAGTCCATCGCCGGGCAGGTCGTCGGCTGAGTCCTGGTCCGCCGTCCCGGCTCCCCCCAATAGCTCCTGTCCCAGATTCCGACGTGCAGCAGATCGGGCTACGCTTGAGCCGACCGGCGAACGGCGGCCGGCGGCGCCGCGTAATCAGGGTAGCGGTCGAGGCTGATGGCGCCGGGAGCCGGTTGAGCGAAACGCCAGGGCCACGCAGGCGGCGAACGCGGCGGGCACGCACGCATGTGGCGATGTGGGAGCGGTGAGAGCGGCGGTGGAACATGGCCGGGGCCTCCAGGCGCAAGCGGGGCAGCGCTGATCACGGGCTCAGGCGGCGAGGTCACAAGGGTCGCGGTCGCCATTACGGGCTAGATTACGGCCATCGCTGCGAGAGCGCCTCGGCGCGAGGACGCGGAAACGCCAACCCGCGGGTGTGGATGCTCGAGAACCTGTTGACCGTGTTGTTCAAGCAGCGTCCGCTGGTGTTCCAGCGCGGCGACGTGGTGTTCGAGACGCCGGGGTCACTGGTGCTGGCGCTGGCGGCGCTGGGCCTCGCGGTGGTGTGGGTGGCGTACCGGCCGATCTCGCACCTGCCGGGGCGGGATCGTGCGGCGCTGGTGGGCCTTCGCGTGGCGGCGATCGCCGTTGTGGTGTTCGCGCTGTCCCGGCCCACGCTGGTCGTGCCGACCGTCGTGCCCCAGCAGAACACCGTTGGCGTGTTGATTGACGACTCGCGCAGCATGCGCGTGGCAGACGCGGGGGGCGACACGCGCGGCCGCTGGGTGCTGCACGCGTTGAGTGCCGAGGGCGCGGACGTGCTGGCCCGGCTGGCCGCCGAGTTCAAGGTACGCCTGTATCGATTCTCCGGTGGTGTGGAGCGGATCGAACCCGGGCAAGTCCCGAGCTTCGACGGCCACACCACGGACCTGGGCGCGGCCCTCGACCGCGTGCGGCGCGAGCTGTCGGGTGGGCCGCTGGCGGGCATGGTGGTGCTGACCGACGGCGCGGACAACGGCGCCGGCGGCGTGGAAGACGCCCTGCTGCAGTTGCGGGCGGCGGCCCTCCCGGTGTACGCCGTGGGCGTGGGGCGGGAGCGGTTCACGCGGGACATCGAGGTGGCCCGGGTCGAGCTGCCCCGCCAGGCCCTTCGCGGGTCCACCGTCGTGGCGAACGTGCTCCTCAGCCAGCGAGGGCACGGCGGAAGGACCGTGCGACTGCTGGCGGAGGATGGCGGCCGGCTGGTTGCGTCCGACACCGTGCGGCTCTCGAGCGACGGCGAGGCGACGGTGGCCCGCATCGCGGTACCGTTGCGAGAGGGCGGGCCCCGATCCCTTCGGTTCTACGTTCCTCCTGAACCGGGCGAGGAGATCGCGGAGAACAACGCGCGAACGGCCATGCTCGAGGTGCGAGACGATCGCGCCAAGATCCTGTACTTCGAGGGAGAGCCCCGCTTCGAAGTGAAGTTCCTCAGGCGCGCCGTGGCGGACGATCCCAACCTGCAAGTGGTGGTCCTGCTGCGAACGGCGGAGGGGAAGTACTTGCGGCTCGACGTGGACGACGCGGACGAACTGGCCGCGGGATTCCCGCGAACCCGTGAAGAGCTGTTCGCCTACCGGGGCGTGATCCTGGGAAGCGTGGAAGCCAGCTTTTTCACCCACAATCAGCTGCGGATGCTGGCCGAGTTCGTGGGCCAGCGGGGCGGCGGGCTGTTGGCGCTGGGCGGGCGCCGGGCGATGGCCGAGGGCGGGTACGCGGGCACGCCGCTGGCCGACGCGCTGCCCGTTGTCCTCGAGCCCCCGGCGGACGCCGAGCAGTTCCGGGAGGTCCGGGTCCAGCCCACGCCTGCCGGCCGGACTCACCCGGCGTTGCAACTCACCGGGACGCTGGCCCAGAGCGCGGAGCGCTGGGCGGGACTTCCGGCGCTCTCCACCGTCAACCGCGTGGGTTCGCTGAAGCCCGGCGCCAGCGCGCTCCTCAGGGGGAGGAGCGAGGAGGGCGACGAAGTCCCCGTGCTGGTGCATCAACGATACGGAGCAGGTCGGGCCGTCGTGTTTCCCGTCCAGGACACCTGGATCTGGCAGATGCACGGAGACGTCCCGGTGGACGATCTCACCCCCGAGACCCTGTGGCGCCAACTGCTTCGCTGGTTGGTGAGCGAAGTTCCGGACCGCGTAAGCGTGGCGTTGGGTGGCGAACGCGTGGACGTGGGTGGGCGGGTGCGACTAGTCGCCACGGTGTACGACTCGGCCTTCTTGGGCTTGAACAATGCCACGGTCACGGCCCGCGTCGTCTCTCCCAGCGGAACGGAACGCGAGGCGCCGTTGGAGTGGGACGTCTCCAAAGACGGCGAGTACCGCATTGACCTGTCGGTCGAGGAACCGGGGGCGCACGAGGTGCGGGTGGACGCGCTGGCCGGGGACCGGGCGCTGGGCTCGGCCGTGGCGCACTTCGTCGCGGGCGACGAAACGGCCGAGTTCTTCGGGGCGGAGATGAGACGCGACGCCCTGGCGCGCCTGGCGCGCGAGACTGGGGGCCGCTTCTACGATCCGGATGCCGTCGCGTCGCTGCCGGACGACATCCGGTACACGGAGCGGGGCAATACCGTGCTCGAGCGACACGATCTCTGGGACATGCCGATCGTGCTGCTCCTGCTGCTCGGCCTGCTCGCGACGGAATGGAGCTACCGGCGGGCCCGGGGGCTGGCGTGAGGCGGGCCGCGCTGGCCGCGTGCCTGGTGGGCGCGTTGTCCGCCGTTACGGCGCGTGCCCAGACCTACGTGGTGCTGGTGTCGGGACTCGCCGGCGAGCGGATGTATGCCGAGAAGTTTCACGCCTGGGCGAGCGAGCTCGGGAAGGCGGCCCTGCGTCTTGGGGTCCCGGACTCGCACCTGGTATATCTCGCGGAGGATCCCGCGCGAGATCCTTCCATCCAGGGTCCAGCCACCAAGGATCAGCTGGCGAACACCCTCAGGCGCATTGCCGCTCGTGCCGCTCCCGATGCCACGGTTTTCCTGGTGCTGTTCGGACATGGAAGCGATCGGGGCGAGCCTCGCCTCAGCCTGCCGGGGCCCGATCTCGCCGCCGCGGAGCTGGACGCCATGCTCGAGGCGCTGTCGGCGCAGCGCGTGGTGGTGATCAACACGGCGAGCGCGAGCGGGGGCTTCGTGCCCGCGCTTTCGGGGCCGCGCCGCGTGGTGGTGACCGCGACCAAGTCCGGCTTCGAGCAGAATCACGCGGTGTTCGGGAAGTACTTCGCGGAGGCATTCGGAGCGCAAGGGGCCGACCTCGACAAGGACGGGCGCGTGTCCGTGCTCGAAGCGTTTCTCCATGCGAAGGGCGCCGTGGAGGGGAGCTATGCCGCGGACCGGCGACTGTTGACGGAGCACGCGCTCCTGGACGACAACGGCGACGGGCAGGGGAGCGGCGAGCCGGCCGCCACCGCGCCCGACGGCTCGCTGGCCGCCACGGTTTACCTGGGCATCGGCGACGTGGCGGGAGGCATGACGCCACAGATCGCGGCAGACTCCTCCAGGCTCGCGCTCGAGCGGCAGCGCCGGGATCTGGAAGAGCGCATTGCCCTGTTGCGAGCGCGCAAGGGGACCATGCCCGAGGAGATATACCAACGCGAGCTGGAGGATCTCGTGGTTCGGTTGGCGGAAGTGAGCCGGGCGTTGCGAGGGCGCCCCGTTCCGAGGTTCCACTGATTCGGGCAGTCGTTTCGCTGCTCGCGGCGCTCTCCTGCGTCCCGCCGGGTCAACTCGCCGGCCAGGACAGGGTGGCGGAGGCCCGCGCGGCCGCGCTTGCGGGCAAGTACGAGGAGGCCATCGGTCTCTACCAGGGCGCCGTGCGCCAGGGCGCGCCCGCGGCGGCCGTCCGCGGCCTGGTCGAAGCGTTCCGCGCGGTCGGCCGGTACGCCGATGCCGAGCGAGCCGCCGCGGAGGTGTGGGGGCTGTCGAATCTCGTGGGGGAGCTTCGATTGGCCCGGGGGGATCTGCCGGGCGCAGCGCAGGCCTTCGCTCGCGCGCTCCACCGTCGAGAGCCGGACAGCTTGCGGGCACGGCTCAATCTCGCCCTGATGCGCCTGGAGCGAGGGGCTCAGGATTCGGCGTTCGAGGAGCTGGATCGTTTCATTGATATTCATAACGACGGCGCCGGGCGCCTCACCTCGGATGAGTTCGCGGCGGTGGCGGAAGCCGTGTGGCGGCTGGGCCGGCGGGATCCGCAGCTCTTCAAGGACGCCCTTCGCGCCTTCGACGCCGCCGTCGCGGCGGACTCCACCAACCTGGAGGCGCAGGTTCGCCTCGGGTACCTGTTCCTCGAGAAGTACAACGGCACGGATGCGCGAGCCACGCTCGAGGCGGTGCTCAGGCGAAACCCCAAGCATCCGGCGGCGTTGTTGGGAATGGCTCGCGTGCTCCGCTTCGAAGGCACGGGCGACGCCGCCGAGCAGGCCCGGCGCGCACTGGCGGTGAATCCCAACTTCGTGGCGGCCCGGGTGACGCTCGGGGAGCTGCTCTTGGAGCGTGAAAGCCCGTCCGAGGCTCTTGCGCAGGCCGACAGCGCGCTCGCGGTGAACCCCGCTTCGCTCGCAGCCTGGACCCTCAAGGCGGGGGCGCGCTTCCTGGCGGGCGACAGTTCAGGATTCCGCGAGGCGCGAACGCGGGTGTTCGCCTTGAATCCGCGCTATGCCGAGTTCTATGCGCGCTTGAGCGAATTGGCGGCGCGCAACCGACTGTATGGCACGGCCGCCGACCTCGCCGTCCTGGGCGTGGGCCTTGACTCGACCTCGTGGCCCTCGCACGCGTTGCTGGGGATCAACCGGTTGCGCTTGGGACGAATGGCGGAGGGCCGGAGGAGCCTGGAGCGGGCGTTCGCGGGCGATCCCTACGACGTGTGGACCAAGAACACGCTGGATCTGCTCGACGTGCTGGGACGCTACGAGACCCGTGCCGCCGATCCGGTCCTGCTCGTGGCCGATCCGCGGGAAGCGGCGCTGCTCGAGCTGTACGTGGGGCCGCTGGCGCGAGAGGCGTACGACTCTCTGGCCCGCCACTACCGGCACCGGCCGGCCACGCCGATTCGGGTGGAGCTGTTCGCCCGGCACGCGGACTTCAGCGTGCGAACCGTGGGGCTGGCGGGGATTGGCGCGCTCGGGGCCAGCTTCGGTCCGGTGGTCGCGATGGATTCGCCGTCGGCCCGCCCGGCCGGGGAGTTCCATTGGGCCTCGACGCTGTGGCACGAGCTGGCGCACACGTTCCACCTGGATCTCTCCGGGCATCGCGTGCCCCGGTGGTTGTCGGAGGGGCTGGCGGTGTTCGAGGAACGGCGGGCGCGCCCCGGATGGGGCATGCCGCTGGACCTCGGATTCCTGCTGGCGCTGCGTGACGGAAAGCTGCCGGAGGTGAGCGAGCTGAACCGCGCCTTTACGTCGCCCGAGTCTCCCGACGCGCTGGGGCAGGCGTACTACCTGGCGTCGTTGGTCTGCGAATTTCTCGCCGAGGGGCGGGACCCGGGCGTGTTTCGCGAGATGCTGGTGGCGTACGGTGGCGGCGCCTCGACGCAGGGGGTATTTCGCGGAGTGCTTGGAACCGAGGTGTCCCGGGTGGATGCCGAGTTCGCGGCGTGGGTGCGGCGGCGGCACGGGGCGGCGCTCGACGCCGTGGCCCGCCACGGGGCTGCGACTCGGCGGGCGGATTCGCCCGAGGACGCGATCCGGTTGGCCAGGGTGGCGCGCGACGATTTTCCGGTGCAACTCGCCGCGGGACGCGCGCTGCTGGAGCGAGGGGACCTCGAGGCCGCCCGCGGGCCGCTGGAGCGGGCGGCCGAGCTGATTCCCGAGTATGCCGCGCCCGACAGCCCGCTCTGGTATCTCGGTCAGCTGTACCGCCGGGCGGGCGATCCGCGACGAGCCGCGGCGGCGCTCGGCCAACTCGTGCGCCGCAACGCGGGGCACCTGCCGGCGCTGGTGGAGCTGGCGGCCGTTCTGGATTCGGTGCAGGATCACTCCGGCTCGGCCGCGGCGCTGGAGGCGGCCATGTTCGTGTATCCGCTGAACCCCGAGCTGCACGAGCGGTTGGCCCGGGCAGCCTCGGGGCTGGGGCGTCGCGCCGTGGCGGTGCGGGAGCGCCAGGCGATCATCGCGCTGGCGCCCACGGACCGAGCGGGCGCCGAATACGAACTGGCTCGGGCGTACTTCGAGGCCGGGGACCTGGGGAACGCTCGCCGGGCGGTGTTGCGCGCGCTCGAACGGGCGCCGAACTACGCTGAGGCGCAGGACTTGCTGCTGGCCATTCGGGCGGCGCAACCGCGGCCCGACCGGTGAAGGAGCGGACTGCATGCGCCTGAGAGTGCTCGGCCTGTGCGTGCTTCTGGCGGCCACCGGGGTGGCGTCGTTGCCCGGGCAACGCGTTCGGGGGCGCCGGGAGAACGTGGACTACTCGAAATTCAACACGCGATACGACGGCCGATTCACCTTCTTGCGGCTGCGCTACGTCCCGCTGGACCGAGGGTGGGGCCGGTTCGGCGGCGGAGACGAGGGATGGGCGCACGACTATCCTCGCGCCGAGCGCAACCTCATGAAGCTGCTTTCCGAGCTGACGGAAATCCGGCCGTACATGGACGGCGGCAACATCTTCCCGCTGGACGACGCGGAGATCTTCAGATACCCCATCGCCTACCTGTCGGAGCCGGGCTTCTGGTCGTTGACGGCGGCGGAGGCGGCCGGGCTCCGGGCGTATCTCGAGAAGGGCGGATTCCTCATCGTTGACGACTTCGACGGATACGACTGGGTCAACTTCGAGGAGAAGATGCGGCAGGTGCTGCCGGAGAAGACGCTCATGCCGCTGGACGTGTCCCATCCGGTGTTTCATTCCTTTTTCGAGATCGAGTCGCTGGAGACCCTGAGTTTCGGGGGCTACCGCAGCGTGAGCCGGGGCGCGGAGTACCACGGCATCTTCGAGAACAACGACCCGGCGGGCCGCCTCATGGTGGTGGTGAACTACAACAACGACATCGGCGATTACTGGGAATGGTCGGATCAGGGGTTCTTTCCGATCGAATTGTCGAACGAGGCCTATAAGCTGGGGATCAACTACATCGTGTACGCGATGACGCACTGAACCGCGGCGTGCTCCGCCGTCCGTTTATCCGTGGTCCGTCATGCGCCAGCCGATGGCGGATTCCGGACGACGGGCGACTCTCAACCCAGACCGGATCTCGAATGACGGCTACCTCCGAACTGCACGCGCCAGACGACGTCGCGCTGGCGGACCGACTCAAGGCCGGCCGCGACCGCATCCTCGCCGAGATGCGGCGCGTGATCGTGGGCCAGGACGACGTGGTGGACCAGATTCTGCTCTCGATCTTCGTGGGCGGGAACAGTCTCATCGTGGGCGTGCCCGGGCTGGCCAAGACGCTGCTGGTTCAGACGATCGCGCGGGTGCTGGATCTCAAGTTCTCGCGCATTCAGTTCACGCCCGACCTGATGCCGTCCGACATCACGGGCACGGACATCATCCAGGAGGATCCGGAGACCGGCCGGCGCCACCTGGTGTTCATGCCGGGTCCGGTGTTCGGCAACATCATCCTGGCGGATGAGATCAACCGCACGCCGCCCAAGACGCAAGCGGCGCTGCTGGAGGCCATGCAGGAACACCGCGTCACGGTGCAGGGCAAGACGTACGCGCTGGAGGAGCCGTTCTTCGTATTCGCCACGCAGAACCCGATCGAGCTCGAGGGCACCTACCCGCTGCCCGAAGCCCAGCTCGACCGCTTCATGTTCAACATCATCATCGGGTACCTGCCGGAACCGGACGAGCTGGAGGTGGTCCGCCGAACCACGTCGGTGGAGGATTACCGATTGGAGCGCGCCATGACGGGCGCGGACATCCTGGCGTTCCAGCAGTTGGTGCGGCGCGTGCCGGTGGCCGAGCCGGTGGTGCGCTACGCGGTGAGCCTGGTGCGACTCAGTCGGCCCGGCGCGAACGGCACGCCGGATTTCATTCGGCAGTGGGTCTCCTACGGCGCGAGCGTCCGGGCGGCGCAGTACCTCATCCTGGGCGGGAAGGCGCGGGCGCTGATGGCGGGCCGATACCACGTCACGTTCGACGACATTCGGGCGCTCGCGCCGCCGGTGCTGCGGCACCGCATCCTCACCAACTTCCACGCGGAGTCCGAGCGCGTGTCCACGGATTCCCTGGTGGAGAAACTGCTCGAGGCGGTGCCGGTGCCGCGGTCCGGCATGTGACGGCCCACCGGTTTCTCGATCCCGCGCTGCTGGCCCGGATTGACGATCTGGAGCTGGTGGCGCGCACGGTGGTGGACGGGTTCATCAGCGGGCTGCACCGCTCGTCCTATCTGGGGCGCTCGGTGGATTTCGCCGAGCATCGCCCCTACATGCCGGGGGACGATATCCGGCGCATTGACTGGCGCGTGTTCGGCCGGTCGGACCGGTTCTACGTGAAGGAGTTCGAAGCGGACACCAACGCCAATTTCACGATCGTCCTCGACGTCTCGCGCTCCATGGCCTACGGCAGCGGCGGGTTGACCAAGCTCGACTACGCTCGGTTCCTCGCCGCCTCGCTGGCCTGGTTCGCCCGGCGCCAACGCGACCGCGTGGGCCTCATGACGTTCGACAGCGCGTTGCGCACCGTGATCCCGCCCTCGGCCAAGCACCTGGAGGCGATTCTCCACGCGCTCGATACGCTGGAGCCGGGCGGAGCGGGCGCCCTCGAGGCGCCGCTCGAACGCGCGGCGGAGCTGCTGCGGCGCCGGAGCGTGCTGTTATTGGTTTCTGATCTGTATGACGAGCCCGAGGCCGTGACCCGCGCCGTGAGCCGGCTCGCCGCCGGCGGGAACGACGTCATGGTGTTTCAGGTCCTCGATCCGTACGAGCGCGCGTTCCCGTTCGAGGAGGCGGCGGACTTCGAGGACCTCGAGACGGGCGAGCGGCTCCCGGTGGTTCCCCGGGAGCAGCGGGCGGAGTACGTGGCGTTGATGGAAGGGCACGTCTCGCGCGTCGGGGAAAGCCTGGTGGCGGCGGGGGTGGACTACGCGTTGTTCGAGACCTCGCGGCCGCTGGACTTCGCGCTGTTCGAGTTCCTTACCCGGCGGCAACGGCTGAGTCGGGTGCGGTGATGGGCCTCTCGCTGCTCGCGCCGATGTTCCTGGCCGCGCTGGCCGGGATCGCCATTCCGGTGCTCATTCACCTCACGCGCCGGCCGCGAGACAAGAGCATCCCGTTCCCCTCGATCGCGTTCTTGCGTCGCGTGCCCTACCGCTCCATGAAGCGCCGCAAGATCCGTCACTGGTGGCTGCTCGCGCTGCGCGCGGCGGCGATCGCCGCGATCGCGTTCGCCTTCGCCCGTCCCTTCACGGCCTCCGGCGCCGACGATGCGGCGAGCCGGGGCCCGCGCGAGCTGGTGGTGCTGCTCGATGGCTCGCTCAGCATGCGCTACGGCGATCGGTGGTCGCGGGCGCTCGCGGCGGCGAGCGACGCCGTGGCCGGCCTGGGTGCCGAGGATCGCGGGACCATCGTGCTGTTCTCCGATCGGGCGGCGGTGCTGGCCGGACCCACCGGCGAGCGGGCCGCGCTGGTTTCGAGCCTCGACGGGCTCCAACCGGGCTACGGCGCCACGCACCTGGGCGGGGCGGTCGGGCTTGCCGCCGAACTGTTGGCCGAGGCGCGCGGGAGACCCGAGGTGACCGTGATCTCGGACTTGCAGCGCGGCGCCCTGGCGGACGCTGAGGATGCGTGGCTCCCCGCCGGCACCCGAGTGACCATCGCGGGGCTAGGAGAGGAGGTGCCACGCAATATCGCCGTGCCGGAATTGGCCGTCGAGCGTCTCCCGGGCCGTGACCGCGAGCGCATCGCGGTGAGCGCCCGGGTGGTGAACACGGGTGCGGAGCCGGCGGGTGAGGTTCCCGTGCAGTTGGAGATCAACGGCGCCCGGGTGGCGACCAGGCGCGTAACGCTCGGGGCGCGAGGCGCAGCCAGCGTGCGGTTCGAGGACGTCGCGGCCCCCATGAGCGAGGCTCGTATCGCGGTCCGGGCCGGAGATGACCCGCTGGCGGTGGATAATGTGTTCTATGCGCTGCTGCGTCCCGCTCCGCCCATCGTGGTGGCGGTCTTCGCCGACGAACCGCGTCGAGCGCTGTTCGTGCAACGGGCTCTCGAAGTGGGCACCGACCCGCGCTTCACGCTTCGCGTTCGCCGTGCCCGTGAGTTGCGCGCGGCCGACCTCGACGGCGCGGGCGTGGCCCTGTTGGTTGATCCCCCGACCGCGGCGGGTCGGGCCGCGCTCGAGGCATTCACCGACCGCGGCGGCGGGACGCTCGTAGCCGCCGGCGCCGGCTGGCCGCTGTCCGCGCCGGCCGCGGTGGTGGAGCGCGTGGCGGACAACGGCGGTCGGTTGAGCACCGCGGAATACGATCATCCGGTGTTCAGCGTCTTTCAGGCGCCGCGCAGCGGCGACCTCTCGGCCGCGCGCTTCTTCCGCTATCAGCGAGCCGCGGTCGGCCCGGAGTGGCGGGTGCTCGCCCGTCTGGACGATGGGATTGGGGCTTTGCTGGAGCGGAACGATGCGACTCCGCGCGGTCGGATCCTGTGGTGGGCGTCGAGTCTGGACGATGCCTGGACGGACTTCCCGGTGCAGCCCGTGTTTCTCCCCTTCGTGCATCAGGTGGTGCGCTACCTCGCGGCCTATGAGCCGCCGCGCTTGGCCGCACGGCTGGGGCAGCCGCTCGACGTCTCGCGGATTCCCGGCATCGCGGCCGGGGCCGAGCTGGTGGTGGAGACGCCCTCCGGTCGCCGCGTTCTCTGGCGGGCGGGCGGCGGCGAGCCGGCGCCGGAGTTGGCGGAGCCCGGCTATTACACGGTTCGTCCGGTCGGTGCCGCAACGGCCGCCGTGCTCGCCGCCAACCCGGTCCCCGAAGAATCCGACCTCGCCCAGCTCGACCCGGCCGACGTGGAGCGGCGGCTCACGCCGCCGGAGCCTGGGGCTTCCCAGGGCCGGCTCGCCACCCTCTCGCCGGCCGAACGGGAACGCCGGCAGGGGTTGTGGTGGTATCTTCTCATAGGGGTTCTCTCCGCCTTGTTGGCCGAGAGCCTGCTGGCCAACCGGCTCCCGATTTCGAGCGAGGTGATCCGCTGATGCGTGACCAGCTGCTCGCCACCGTGCGCCGCGTGCGCCTGCGCTGGCGGCTCCGTCTGGTATTCACGGGGCTCGCGGTTGTGCTGGGCGCCGCCCTCCTCGTCGCCGCCGGCTCGGCGCTGGTCATTGACCGGCTCCGATTCGATCCCGGCGCGGTCGCGGCCCTCAGGCTGGCGGCCTGGATCGCCGTGGGGGCGCTCGCGATCCGGTTCCTGGCGTGGCCGCTCTCGCGGCGGGTGAGCGATCTTCAAGTGGCGCTGTATCTCGAGGAGCACGAACCGTCGCTGGGCGGGATCGTGCTGAGCGCCGTGGAATGCAGCGACCGGGAGCGGGACGAGCACGCCTCGCGCGCCCTGGTGGAGCGGATCGTCGAGCGAGCGGTGGAGCGATGCGAGGCGGCGGCCGGCGGGCGCCGGGTGGAGCGGGCGCGGTTGCATCGGGCATCCGGTGCGATGGCGGGCGTGGCGGCTGCCGGCGCTCTGCTGCTGCTTGCGGGGCCGGCGTGGCTCGGGCGCGGCGCTTCGGCATTGCTGCCCTGGAACCCCGCGGCCCGAGCGAATCCCTATCGTATCGAGATCTCCCCGGGACAGGACACCGTGGTGGCCCGGGGCAGCGACCTGCGGATTGGGGCCAGGCTCACCGGCTTCGGCGCGGATGAGGTGGATCTTGTGGTTCGGCGGGGCGGCCAGGGCGAGTGGGCGCGCTGGCCCATGGTGGCGTCCGACAGCGGCTCGTACTCCAGTCTGCTGCTCGATCTCGATGGCGCCGCGGAGATCTTCGTCGAGGCGGGAGGCGTCCGTTCTCCCGTGGTGCGCGTGGACGTCGCGGACCTGCCGTGGGTTCGGTCCATCGCGCTCCAGTATCGCTTCCCGGCCTATACCGGTCTCGAAACCCAGCGCGTCGAGGGTACGGGCGACATCGCGGCGCTCGTCGGGACCACGGTGCGGGTGGAAGTGACGCCCACCGTGGCGCCAGGGGGCGGGGGCGGGTGGCTCGTCGTGGACGGGCGGGACTCCATTGCGCTGGTGGCGACGGACTCCGGATTCGCCGCGGCGATTCGAGTGACGCGCTCGGGGGCCTACCGGGTGGTGTTCGACGCGGCCACCGGCGGTCGGGTCGTCGGATCGCCGGAGTACCTGATTGACGCGCTGGCGGACCAGCCGCCCACCATTCGGTTCGAGACCCCGGGCCGGGATATCCAGGTGACCGCCGTGGAAGAAGTGCTCACCCGGGTGCGCGCGGCGGATGACTACGGGATCGCCGCGGTGGAACTGCGCTACTCGGTGAATGGCGAGGCGGAGCAGCGCGTGTCGTTGATTAGCGGAGGACGGCGAAAGGACGCCGCGGCAGGACACACGTTCTATCTCGAAGAACTCGGCCTCGAGCCGGGGGACTTCGTCTCCTACCACGCGCGAGCCACGGAGGTGGGCCGGCCCGGCGCCGCGCAGGAAGCCGCGACGGACATCTACTTCCTCGAGGTGAGGCCGCTCGAGCGCAGCTATCGGCAGGCGGATCAAGGGATGGCCGGTGGCGGTGGCGGGGGAGACATGAGCGGCGAGTTGTCCGAGCGGCAGAAGCAGATCGTGGCGGGCACGTTCAACTTGGTGCGGGACGGGGCGAAGTACGACGAGCGGGAGCGGCGGGAGCACCTGGCCACGCTGGCGCTGGCGCAGGGCCGGCTGCGGGAAGAGGTGGCGACGCTCGGCCAGCGCATCGAGGAGCGCGGAATCGCGCAGCTCGATTCCACGTTCGCCACCATCGCCCAGGCGCTGGAACAGGCCGTGAAGGAAATGGGTGGGGCGGAGGGCCTGCTCGGTGAGCGCAAGCCGGCGGAGGCATTGGGGCCCGAGCAACGAGCCCTCAAGCATCTTCAGCGCGCGGAGGCGACGTTCCGGGACGTGCAGGTGGCGCGGGGACAGGGTGGTGGCGGCGGACGGGCCGGCGGCATGACGCCGAACGCGGAGGAGCTGGCCGATCTGTTCGACCTCGAGATGGACCGACTGGAAAACCAGTACGAACGACTCGAGCGCGGCCGGCGGCAGGAGGCCGACCAGCAGATGGACGAGGCGCTGGAGAAGCTCAGGGAGTTGGCCCGGCGGCAGCAACAGGAGAACGAGCGAGCGCGGGCGCGCGCGGAGCAGCTGGCGTCCCGGGGAGCCGGCGGCGGCGGGGGGACGGGCGATGCGCAGCGGCGTCTGGCGCAGGAGACCGAAGATCTGGCGCGCCGACTGGAGCGCCTGGCGCGCGAGCAGCGTCGGTCGGAGTTGACCGAAAGCGCCCGCCGGTTACGGGAGGCGGCGGACGCCATGCGGCGGGCGGCGGCGCAGGGGACGGATGCGAGCGCGCAGGGGCGTGGCGCGCTGGATGACCTGCGGGAGGCGCGGCGCCGGCTGGAAACCGAGCGCGGCGCCGGACTGCGCACTGCGGCGAACGATGCGCTGCGCCGCTCGGAGCGCCTGGCGGAGCAGCAGCGCGAGGTGGCGACCCAGGTCGAGGCGCTGGCCGATGGAGCGGCGCGGTCCGCCGATGCGGTGAGGCGGTTGCAGGAACGCAAGGCGGACATGGCGCAGGAGGTACAGGATCTGGAGCGGGATCTCGATCGGCTGGCCCAGGAGTCGCGCCGGGACCAGCGCGAGGCGTCGGGCAAGCTCGCGGATGCGGCCCGTTTCGTTCGTGACGCGAAGGTCCGCGAAAAGCTGTTGTTCTCGCGGGGCGTGATCCAGGGCCGCTCGCCGGAATACGCCAGGAACTTCGAGGAGCAGATCGGGCAGGATCTCGAGCAGCTGCGCGAGCGTGTCGCGAACGCGCGCGACGCAATCGGCGAATCACGGGAACAGCGGGTCGCTCGGGCGCTGGAGGAGACCCAGAACCTGGTGCGGGAGCTCGAGTCCCTGAGCGATCGGATGGGGAGGCAAGAGGGGCGGGAAGGGCAGCAAGGCGAACCAGGGCAGCGAGGTCAATCGGGTCAGGAAGGCCAGCAGGGGCAGCCGGGCCAGGCGGGAGAGCGAGGGCAGGGTGCCGATCGCGGAGCGTTGAGCCCCGCTCAGCCGGGCGGCGGCGGACCGGGTTGGGGAGTGGCGGACCCGCGGCAACTGCGGCGCGACCTGAGGGAGGGGATTGCGGACGCCGAGTCGCTGCGGCGGATGCTGTCGGCCGAAGGGGTGGATGTGAGCGACCTCGAGCGCTACATCGCCCGGCTGCGCGCGCTGGATGGCCGCGAGGCCTTCGGCGACGCCGAGGCGCAGCGGACCCTCGAGCTGGACATCGTGCAGGGCCTGAAAGAATTCGAGTTTGCCGTCCGCCGCCAGTTTCTGGAAGGCGATCAGCAGAAGCTGTTCTTGTCCGGTTCGGACGAGGTGCCGGCCGCCTATCGCAGGCTGGTGGAGGAGTACTACCGAGCCTTGTCGGAGGGACGCGTTCGGTAGGCGCCTGTCAGGTGACGCTGCCACCGGGAGGGCCTGGAAGGCTGGCCCGGGCCTTACCCGCCCACCCACTCACCACCGGTTTGACTTCCCGTCTTCTGGGCAGCAGAAACGTAAAGCGATACACGAAGTTAGTTGCGTAACACATTATGTAATCGCAGGTTACGATGTCCTTGCCCAATCGTCAGCCCCAGGCTAGCCTTCGGCAGTGCCACGGGTTCCAGGATCCAAGGAGGTGGTATGTTCAGGCGAACCACGGGCCGACGTTGGCGGACCAAAGACCTGAGGGGGATTCCCTACGAGCCGGTCGAGCCGGCCGAGCAGACGCCGGCCGAGCGGGCGCACTCCGCGGCGGTTCCGGTTTGCCCGGAATGCGGGCAGCCGCGCCCGGACGACGAGCGGGTGGCGGCCGGACTCAGATGCGAAAACTGCGAAACTTGAGGAGCACGGACCGGGGCCTTCGAGCCCCGGTTTTGCTTTCAGGCCACGCGGTTCCGGGCCCCTGCCTCGCAAGGGCCGGTCTTCACAGTCCCTTCACGGTGGACCGGCTAGTCTAGGATGCCAGGTGACTGCGGACACGCGGGAGGCTTCTGTTGCCGGCTGTTCTTCCGGTTCTGCTGACTGAACTGCGTGATGGCATGAAGGTGCTGATCCGCCCGATTACCGCCAGGGACAAGGGGCTCCTGCGGGAAGGGTTCGAGCGGTTGTCGGAGGTGTCTCGCTATCGCCGTTGCGCCCGGGCGGTGAAGGAGCTCACCGACGAGCAGCTACGGTACTTCACCGAGATTGACTACGGCGACCATATGGCGTGGGTTGCGGTGGACGCGGACAACCCCGGCGTGGGGCTTGGCGTAGCGCGCTACATTCGCCTTGCCGAGCGCCCCAACGCGGCGGAAGTGGCCATCACGGTGGTGGACTCCCACCAGGGAAAGGGGTTGGGCACGCTTCTGCTCGGGGTGCTGGCGCAGTCGGCCGCCCAGAACGGGATTGATACCTGGGTGGCCTACGTGTTGTCCGACAACACGCCCATGCTCAAGCTGTTCCACGACCTCGGCGCGGGGGCCGCGACGCTGGAGGAACGCGGCGTGATGCGAGTGGAGATCCCGGTGCCGAGCGATGCGGAGCAGATTCCGCACACGCCGGCCGGCAAGGTCTTCCGAGCGGTGGCGCGGGAGATGGCAGCGCTGCGCCCCACAGCAGCGGTTGGGGCCTGAGCCCCAGGGGGACAGCACAGCCCCGATGCGTCATCGCGATGAGGACGGGCATCAGGGCTGTGCGGTGCCCCGGCGTCAGCGCGGAGAGGTTTAGGGACTTCGGTCCTCCACCACCTGTCCGAGCTGCTGCTTGATCCCTTCCAGCTGTTTCATCAGTTCGTCATAGCGGACGTGGCCATCGCGCCCGACCTTCTGGTCGGCGCGCATCACCATGCCGTACAGGTACTCGAGCTGCGCGATGAGCATGGGTTGGGGATAGCGAATCCCGTTGGCCGACGCGGTCGCCAGTTCCGCTTCGAGGGCGTCGAGCTTCTTGCGCTGATCGGAGCCCGCGGCGGCGGTCTTCTGGGCGTCGCGGACGCGCTGGAGCGTCTGGCGCGCGTCGGTGATCGCGTCGCGCACTTTCAGGCTGAACGCGAGCTGCTCCACCAGGTCGGCCCGGGTCACGCCGTCCCGCTCGACGCGCGGGTCCATCAGGACGTTGAACGACTTGGTAGCGCTGAAGCTGCCCGCCGTGAGCCGGACCTGATAGCGGCCCGGTGCGGCGAGCGGTCCCGCGCCGCCGCGCCCGCCCCCGGCTCCCCCGGGCCCCGGATAGGACAGGTCCCAGATGAAGCGATGCATGCCCGCCGTCCTGGCGACGCCCGGCATCGCCGGACGCGCGAACGGTCCGCGCATTTCCTGCTCCTGGGTGGGTCGCTCGAGCCCCCTCGAGCCGGCGAAGGTTCGAATGGTACGCCCCTGCTCGTCCAGTATGTCGAGCGTTACGTCGCCCGTCTGATCCGTGGCGAAGTAGTAGTCTATGATCGCTCCGGGGGGGAGGTACTCGGGTTCGCTCGATCCCCGTACGCGGCCCAGCCCCGTGGCGTACCGCATGCGGTAGGCATCGCGCGGCTGGAACAGGTGCGCGTTGGCCGATGCCACCGCCGGCGCCAGCTCGCGGAGCGGCGTCACGTTGTCCAGGATCCAGAACGAGCGACCCATGGTCGAGATGGCGAGGTCACCGCGGACCACCCGAATGTCGGTCACCGGGGTCGCCGGCAGGTTCTGCTGCAGGGTCTGCCAGCGAGCGCCGTCGTCGAACGACACGAACAGCCCGTACTGCGTGCCCGCGTACAGCAGGCCGGCCCTGGCCGGGTCCTCGCGCACCACGCGGGTGGGATGATCCGCCGGGATTCCGTTGGTGCCGGAGGTGAGACGAGTCCAGGTCTTGCCGTAGTCCGTGGTGCGGTAGATGTAGGGCGCGTCGTCGCCCAGCAGGTACCGGTAGTAGGCCACGTACGCCTTGCCCGGCGCGTGGGGGGAGGCGTCAATGTTCTGCACCCGACCATCGGGCGGCAGGTCGGGCGGCGTGACGTTGGTCCAGGTGCGGCCGTTGTCCCGCGTGAGGTGCACCGGCCCGTCGTTGGCGCCCACCCAGATCACGCCGCGCTCGAGCGGAGACTCCTCGATGTCGTAGATCACCTGATAGTGCTCTTCGCCCGTGATGTCGCGGGTGATGGGCATCCCGGATGCCATCTGGTACTGCGGCTTGTTCGCCGTGAGATCGGGGGAAATGGTCTCCCAGGTGACGCCCTCGTCCGTGGTGCGGTGCACGAACTGCGAGCCCATGTACACCACGTTGGGGTCATGCGGCGAGATCTCGATCGGCGCCACGCGCTGGAAGCGGTATTTCAGGTCCTTGGGGTTGTGGCCGTAGATGTTCTGGGCGCCGATGTAGTACTGCTTCTCCTGCCCCGTGAGCCTGGAGTAGCGCCCGAACAGCCCCTTGCAGTTGGCGTACACGATGTTGGCATCGCCCGGCTTGGGAACGGCCGGTCCCGTCTCGCAGCCGCCGATGTCGCGCCAGAAGCCGGCCGGGCCCGCCGGGTGATCGTACGGCGGGAGGCTGGGCACGGCGATGGTGGTGTTGTCCTGCTGGCCGGCGTAGAGCTGGTAGGGGAACTGATCGTCCACGTCCACCTGATACAGCTCGGCCGTGGGCTGGTTGTGCTGCGAGGACCAGGTCTTGCCGCCGTCCACCGTGACGTTGGCGCCGCCGTCGTTGGACTGGATGAACACGTCCGGGTTCGACGGGTTGATCCACATGTCATGGTTGTCGCCGTGGGGCGTGGACAGCTCCTGCCAGGTCCGCCCACCGTCGGTGGACTTGAAGAAATCCTCGTTGTTCACGTACACGACATCCGCGTTCCTCGGGTCCGCGTCCACGTTCGTGTAGTAGAACGGCCGGTTGAGAATCGGATTGTGGCTCGAGGCGAGCGTCCACGTCTGGCCGCGATCGTTGGAGCGATACAGACCGTCCTCGGGCTCGGGCGCTTCGATCAGCGCGTACACTCGGCTGGGATCGGCCGGCGAGACGGCGAGGTCCGACTTGCCCACCAGCCCCCGGGGAAGTCCGTTCCCGAGCTTGGTCCAGGTGTCGCCGCCGTCGGAGGACTTGTAGATCCCGCCTTCGCGCGCGCCCGAGATGATGGTCCAAGGCTTCCGCTCGCCGCGGTACATGGCGGCGTAGATCTCCCGCGGGTTGTCCGGGGCGAACTCGAGGTCCACCGCGCCGGTCGAATCGCTCACGAACAGTACCTTCTGCCAGGTGGCGCCGCCGTCCCGCGTGCGGTAGACGCCGCGGTCGGGCGAGGGGCGGAAGGCGTTGCCCATGGCCGCGATGAAGACCGTGTTGGGATCGGCCGGGTGGATCAGCACGGCGCCGATCTGGCCCACGTTCCTGAGCCCTACGTGTCTCCAGGTCTTGCCGGCGTCGGTTGACTTGTAGACGCCTTTCCCCTGGATCACGTTGCTCCGGATGCCGTCGGAGCCCGTGCCCACGTAAATGACGTTGGGATCGCTGTCCGCCACGCGGATGGCGCCGATGGAGCCGGTCTCGAAGAACCCGTCCGAGATGGGCGTCCAGTTGAGTCCGTAGTCCGTGCTCTTCCACACGCCGCCGCCCGTGCCGCCGAAGTAGAACACGTTGGGCTGGCTCGGTACGCCGGCCACCGCGGTCACGCGGCCGCCGCGCGTGGGCCCGATCATGCGGTATTCGAGGCCGGCGTAGAGCGCCGGGGAGTAGACCTGGTTGGGGTCTGCCGCGCGCGCCTGGGCGAACCCCGCTGTGCTCGCGAGCAGGGCCAGGGCGCCGTGCGCCAGCGCCGTGGTCACCAAGACGCGAAGGAATCGGGACGTTGTGTTCATCTGACCTACCTCGTGCAAGAACCGACGGTGGAGGGAATGGTTCAGTGTGCAGGGCGGGACGGGATTTCGCAACCGAGGCTTGTGGGATCGCCGGGGGCGCTTTGCGGTGCCTCGGCTCAGGGGCGGGGCGATGAGGCGATGGGTCCCCGGCTTTCGCGCTTCGCTGACTGCTTGCCTCAGGCGACACACCACCCGCGAGGCGACATGCGCGATGAACCCGACGCTGATGCAGGGGAAGACGACCGCGAAGAAGTAACGGAAGGAATCCGGTCCCAGCCGGTTCACGCCCGGCCGCGAGAGGCTGTTCCTGATGGGAGGCAGGTCAGGTCGGACGCTAGCGCGCGGCTTCCATCTTCCAGAACGCGATCCCGCTCGCCTGCTGGCCCACGTCCACTGATGCCACACGCGCGAGCGCCCGGAGATCCCACACGTCCACCTTCCCCGGCGCCGCGCCCACGCCCTCCACGCTGACAAACGCATACCGGGAGTCCGGCGAGACCGCGATACCGTGGGTCAACGTGGTGGAACTCCCGGCCTGGAGCAGGCTCGCGCCGCTCGCCAGGTCGAACACCTGCACCGCGCTGCCCTGCTTGAGCGACGCAACGAGCAACCGACCGTCCGGCGTGACCGCCAGGTTGTATGGTCCCCGTCCGGTCGCGAATCGCCGCGCGATGGTCCACGACCCCTGGTCAATCTCTACGATCTCGTCCGACTTGTTGCAGGCCACGTAGACGCGCGCGCCGTCGGCAGACGGCTGCGCCCACGTGGGAGAGCAGGTGGCGGGCGCCATCGGGCCGCCGTGTCCCGAGTGCGCGCCGCCGGCCGAACTCGCGGCCACGGGCCCTTCCTCCCCCTTGCGCAGTCCGAACCGACGCGCCACGTCGAACGTGCGCGTGTCTATCTCCACCAGCTGGTCGTCCATCATGCAGGTGGAGTACTGCCGGGTGCCCGCGGCATTGATCCGGCTCCCGTGGGGCATGGTGCAGGTTTCGGTACGCGCCACCTCCGCGTTGGACGGCGTGTACACCACGGAGACCGACGATGGCACGTGTTCGCCGTGCAGGTTGAAGTTCACCACGAACGCGTACAGGCCGTCGGGAGTGACATCAATCGAGGCGGGAAAGTAGGCGAGGAAGATCCCGGGCCCGGCCAGGGTGTCCGGCCCCAACGCGTATTTCCAGTACTTTCCGTCGGGAGAGCCGTGTCCCGTGGTCATGTGGAGGAACTTCCCGTCGCGCGAGATCTGGAGGCCGTGCGGGCCTTCCATCTCCACCGGCGACTCGCCCACCGGAACGGTTTTCTCCACCACGGCCCCGTCCGGGCCAAACCGGACCCGGTGAATCAGATCGGCGGATTCCGCGCCGACGTAGATCCAGTAGTTGTGCGCGGGACGGTCGCTCGCCGCCGTCGTTCGCTGGGCGCGGACCGGGGTCGCGCTCGACGCCAGCAGTGAAAGGAGCGGCAGGAGTCTGGGAATCGGCGCGAGGAAACGGGGTGCCCCGGGAGCGCCGCGGCCCCACCGGCCGCCCGCGGGGCGCCTGGTGAGGCCACCTTCGTGGAACTTGCCAGGGACTCGAAGCCGGGCGATCATCCTAGCGTCACGTCCCGATCGTTCTCACCGGAGTCATCGTCCATGAACCTAACGCGTGCGATGCGACCCGTCACGGCCGCCGCCGCTCTGGTCGCGGCGGTCGCGCCCGGTCGGTCTCTCGGTGCCCAGCAAGCGGTGGCACGGCTGGTGGCCACGCCATCGAGCCTCACGATCGAAGCGGGTCAGACGGCGACCTTCGAGGTCACGGCGTACGACGCGCGGGGCAATGTGATCGCCGACGCGCCCGTCCGGGTGAGCGGGCCGCGTACCGCGCTGCGCGTCAGCAACGGTCGCGTCCTCGCGCTCGCGGCCGGCAGGTACGAATTGATCGCCAGCGCGGCGCAAAGCGCCTGGACCGACGCGGTCACCCTGGCCATTCCGGTGACCGTGACCTGGCCGCCCGTGGTGGCGGTGGACGTGGTCGCCGAGCCGGGCCGGTTGTTCACCGGGGTGACGCTGGCGCATCGGGCAACGGCGCGCCACGCGGACGGATCGGTGCGACCGAACGTTGACTTCACCTGGCGCAGCTCGGATGCCGCCACGGCCACGGTGGACCGCGCGTCCGGCGGGCCCCGCTGCTCGGCCTACTAGGGCTACCCGGAGGACCCGCTGCCGTCCGAGACCCGGCCCGACCAGTGGCCACGATTCTACAACTGGACATTCCACGACCAGGACTGGTGCC
>CAZVKD010000008.1:15660-25212 GCA_964627675.1 uncultured Gemmatimonadaceae bacterium | reverse complement strand
TCCGCGATCATGTAGAGGAGAAAATGCCAGGCGACGAGGAACAGCACCGAGCTCGTGCCGAAAGAGTTCCCGATGATGGGGTTCACGACGTTCCACGGCCGGCCAAGGTCCAGCAGCAGGGCACCGGCGTAGAAGAGGTAGGCGAGGAACCCGTTCAACACGGTGACCCGCACGATCGGGTGGTACTTCTCCTGTCCCAGGATATAGACCATGAACGTCAGGACGTAGGCGCCCCCCGCGAAGGCGACGCCCGTGATCACGTCGAACCCGATCCAGAGACCCCAAGGGAAATCCTGGGACAGGTTCGTGATCGATCCGAGGCCTCTGGTGAAGCGGATCACCAGGAGCACGGCGCCCACCAGCATCACGAGTCCGGAGATGACGTTGAACGGCGTCCACACCGGACCCTTCGGCCTCGCTTCACGCGCCAGGAACGAAGGGAAGCCCCGCATTCCCGCCAGCATCCCGGTCCACCGCCGCTCGATCGCGCCCTTCATGCTTCCTCCTTCGGCTCGCGCTCCCCGTCACGGTCTGCACGCTCGGTCTCCCGTCGGGCCCGGCTCATCGCGACCAGCAACGGTGGCAGGAGCGTGAGGACGACGGGGACGGCGTACAGGAACTCCTTGGTGTACACCGGATACGCGGTCGTCCCGACGTTCGTGCGTAGTCCGATCTGCTCGAACGGCACCGACGCCAGGTACATCCAGCTCGTGCCCCCGGCCTCGTGCTCGCCGTAGATGTGGTGCACGTACCGGTCGGGCGCGGCGTAGATCCGGCGCCGGGCTTCTTCGATCAAGTCGGCGCGCGGGCCGAAGCTGAGCGCGCCCGACGGGCAGTTCTCGACGCAGGCCGGCTGCTTCCCCTCCTCCAGTCGCTCCCAGCACATCACGCATTTCTGGATGCGCGGCACCGCGCTGTGGTACTCGAACTTCGGCACGTCGAACGGGCACGAGATCATGCAGAAGCGGCATCCCATGCAGCGCCCCGCCGTCCACGTGACCGGCCCGGCCGCCGTCTTGTGCATGGCCCGCGTGAGACAGGCCGAGGCACAGGCGGGCTGCAGGCAATGCAGGCATTGCTGCTTGGCGTACACCGGCCCCTGTGCCGTTTCGTAACGGTTCACCACGGTCCAGTGCTTTTCCGAGGTGGTCCGCACGGTTGCGAAATCAACGTTTTCCGTGAATTCCACGCCCGCGTCCTGGTGCGCGTTCGCGCAGGACATCTCACACATCCGGCACCCGATGCACTTCGTGGTGTCCACCAGCACGCCCATGAGCTGTGCGGTGCCGTCCGCTGCCGGTTGCTCGGCGGTGACGTCTGGGCCGACCACGGCCGCGCCACCCGCCACGCACAGGGTCTTGAGCAACTCTCTTCGATCAATCACGACGCCGCTCCTCGTCAGGTTCCCGGCATCACCCGCGTGACCGCTCGTCTCCCGCTCACCAGTCAGGGGGCGAGGAACCGCCGCTCGAACGCATCCCATACCCCGGCGTCGAGGTGGCCCAGGATTCCGACGGGCAAATCGCCGCCGTCGGTCATCGTGACGCCGACTTCGCCGCCCCCGGCCGCGGCGAGCAAGTGCTCCCGGATTCGCTCGTACTGGCGGCGAGTCCAGTCACGCGCCTGGTCGGCGATCATCCAGAATGGGATTTCCTGAGCCAACCGGTCCGGCCGGATGCGATACAACCAGCTGCCATCGGCTCCGGTCACGCCGTTCCATACCGGTCGGGTGCCGGGCGCCTGGTGGACGTCCGTCACGGTTCCGGCGATCGGGGAGCGCACCGTGAGACGACGCTCGTTCAGCTTCAGGCGAACGAGGGGCCCACCCTTCTCCACTCGGTCGCCGTTCCTGAGCGTCTCGATTTGGAGCGGGCCACCGAGGAGACCAAAGAGCAGGGGATGCACTCCCAGTACCAGGTCTCCATCGAGCAGCACCCGGCTCCAAGTGTAGGTGGGTTGGAGAAAGACGCCCCCCGGCATGGTGTCAATGGCTGGCGTGACCGGCACGAGTCCCAGGGGCGCCGCGTCCGCGGCCTCAGCAATGCGCCGCCGAGGCCGCAGGACGAAGTAGTCCAGGGCCAGGAAGCCGAGGATGGTGAGTGCAACAAGCAGCGCGACCATGGGGCCTCTCCACAGACAATGCCGCTGCTCAGTAAGGCAACGCCGGTGCCACGGCTCGCGTCGCGCCGCCTGCCGAGCCCTAGCTCTCAGCGGCGCAACGAGATAGCGCGGGCCGGCGAGCCCGCACCGCCACGCCGAGCGATTCACGCCCTGTCGAGATTCCCGGCGGGGCTTGTGACGCGGCGGGGCACATCACGGCGAATGTGAATGCGCGACAAGGAAGTAGGGGCTGTGGAAAAACGCGACGTCCGACTGGTGAAAGAATCAGCGGTTGGCCGCGGCAGACCGCCAGGAAATCCGCCGCCAGGGCTTCCGTCCCTGCCGCAGCCGGCGGCAGACCGGCATCAGTGCGAGGTCAGCGCGGGACGTGCGGCTGCGTCTTCAGCGCGTACCGTTGAACGATGCCCAGTATCGTTTGGACGGCGGCCGGTACGGCCCGACGCACGGGATCGGACAGGCCGGGGCTGACCTCAGCGGGAACGCGCCGGACCTGCGCCGAAACGACCTTCACCGCCACGCCGCACCCGTCGCGCAACTCCCGAAGCAGCGCGGCCGTCGGGTGCAGATGCATGGACAGCGCGGCGGTCGGGACCCGCGGGAGGTCGTCAACGTCGCGCTCCAGGATCTCACCGGGGGGGCACCCGAGGTCCACCGCGTCCACGAGAACGATGAGTCCCGGACGCGATTGGCACAGCGCGATGGTGAACAACAGGTCGCGAACCGCGAGGCCGGCGTTGACGACACACGTGTTCGGGGGCAGATCCCGGCAGCCCTGAAGCCGCTCGGCCACGGCGGGCCCGAAGCCGTCGTCCCCGAACAGGATGTTGCCACAGCCGATGACGAGGATATCGGCGTTCCAGTACTGGCGCGTTCCCGCGCTCCAGGCGGCCCCATGCGTCGGGGCAGAGGCAGGAGAAGCCGCAGGGGCGCCGGCGGGCCGAGTGCCCCCCGGCCCGGCGCCGCTCCCGCCGCTCCCGCCGCCCATTCGGCCTCTCCCGCCCACGCCACACCGTCCTACGTCGCCATCGTTTCCCGCACCGCTCCATCCGGCCCCACGATATCCACGCGCACGGCGAGCCTGCCGTCGAGCACGTGTGTGGCGCAGGACAGGCACGGATCGTACGCCCGAATGGCCATTTCGATCCGGTTCAGAATCCCCTGGTCGTACTTCCCGTCTTTGATCACGGTCTTGGCCGCCTGGTTCACCGACATGTTGATCGGCCCGTTGTTGTGGGTGGTGCCGACGATGAGGTTGACGTTGGTGAGCAGGCCCTTCTCATCGGTCTCGTAGTCGTGAATCAGCGAGCCCCGCGGCGCCTCCACGCATCCCACGCCTCGCGCCGCCCGCGGTGTCACCGGGACACGGGTTTCGCGGCTGGTGATCTCGGGATCGTGCAGCAGCTCCACCATGCGTTCAGCGTTGTACAGCAGCTCGATCAATCGGGCCCAGTGGTACAACAAGGTCAGCTGGGCCGGCCGGCCGAACGTGGCGCGGAACTCCTCGAACTCCTTTTGGGCCAGCGGCGTCGCCATCTTTTCGGCCACGTTGATCCGGGCCAGCGAGTTCACCCGGTAGATCCCCTTGGGGTCATCGGGATTCATCGAGAACCCTTCGCCCCAGACCTTGGCGTACGGGAACTTGAGGTAGGACCAATCTTCCACCCGTTCGGAGATGATGTCGCCGTACTGCTCATAGGCGAAGTCCACGAACGATCCATCCGGCTTCATGAGGCGGAGTCTTCCGTCGTACAGCTCCAACGCGCCGTCGTCGCGCACCGTTCCCATGAACCCGGTTCGGATCGCGCCGAGCTGCTTCACCATGTCGAGGTACTTGGGGAAGATGCTCTCCTTGGCGAACGCCATGGTAAACTTGGCGAACTCCAGCACTTCTTCCGCCATGGGCAGCACCTGATCCCGCTCCTTCACGGTCAGGGGCTTGCTGAAGCCCCCCGGCACCGCCGTCACGGGGTGGATGGATTTCCCAGAGGCGATGTCCAGCATCTCAGCACCCAGGTGCCGACTGCGCACCACGCGCTTGCCCAGCTCCGGATTGGTTTTCGCGATGCCGATCACGTTGCGGACGGCGTAGTCCGCGTCCGGCCCCATCACGAAGTCCGGGCCGGCGAGGAAGAAGAAGTGGAGGATGTGCTCCTCGGTGTAGGCGATGTGGTTGCAGAGTTCCCGCAACTTGCGTCCGGCGGGGGGCGGGGTGACGCCGAACACGGCGTCATTCGCCTTGGCGGAGGCCAGGTGATGCGACCACGGGCATACCCCGCAGATGCTGGTGACGATCCGGGGCATCTCCTCCACGGGCCGGCCGAGGCAGAACTTCTCGAAGCCACGCAACTCCACCACCGTGACTCTGGTGTCCCGCACGTTGCCCGTGTCGTCCAGCTGGATCACGACCTTGGCGTGACCCTCGATCCGCGACACGGGTTGAATCACGATTCGCTTCGCCATGACTCACCTCCCGGTCTTCGCCGGCAGTGGCTTCAGACGGTCGTGGGCCCCCACGTACCGGTTGAGCAACGCGCGGCGATCCTCACTGAGCTTGGCATCGAGCCCGATGCTCGAGAGCGCGCCCATCATGTCCACCATGGGATTGGCGCCCTTCCGAATGGGTCCGAAGCAGCCGCGACAGGGCATGAAACCCTTGATACAACGCGGCACCTGCTTCGCGGACGGGTCCATCTGCCGCCCGCAGCCCGATCGCGTCACCGGCCCCAGGCAGAGAATCCCCTGTTCGTTGAAGCAGCGTAGGGTGTCGTAGTCGCCGGGCACGAACTCCGCCGCCTGCAGCGGCCGCCGGAGGCTCATCTCGCTCTTGCGCTCGCGTCGTGCCGGGCAGTCGTCGCACACGCTGCGCTCGGGGAGATCGAAGGCCCTTCCTTCGAGCAGCGCGGTGAGCGCGTCGAGGATGATCACCGGGTTCATGGGGCAGCCGGGGATATACACGTCCACCTTGATCACCTCGTCGAGCGCGTACACGCGCTCCTCCAGCCGGGGCACGTCATTCACGGGGATGCCGTCGGGTTCCGTGGTGCGGGATCCGCGGAAGACCTTGTCGTACAGCTCCTCGACCTTGTACATGTTGGCCAGCGCGGGAATGCCGCCGAAGCAGGCACAGGAGCCGAGCGCCACGAGGGTCTTGCACTGCCGGCGCATCTCCAGGGCGATCTGCCGTTCTTCCTCGCTTCGCACGCCCCCGGAGATCATCCCGACGTCGGCCTCCGGGATCTTCAGCGTCCCCCGTTCTCCTACCTGACCGTAGTACTTGTGGTCCATCAGGACCGGCATGTGCACGAATTCGAGGGACGGCAGCACGTCGAGCAACTTCTCCCCGATGTCCAGCACCGCCACCTCGCACCCGCCACAGATGTTGAGCCACTCCTCGGCAACTCTGACCATGGGCGCTTCTCCTACGTCGTCGCGGCGGCGACGACGCGTCTGGTGTACAGGAGGGGCCGGCCGTCTTCCCCGGCGTGCAGCAGCACCTCGAACCCGTTCCTCTGATATTCCGCGGCGCGTTCCCGGGCGGCTTCGGGTGATTCGTAGCGCTCACCGTCCCACAGGTATCGCTTCCCCTCATGCACCGTGGATTCGGGGATCGGCCCCGGCTCTCTCGGGGGCACGGCCGCCGCGGGAGGCGCCGCTTCCTGCCCCCGGTAGGGGCTGGGTCCCAGCGCCCGGACGGTCTCCACCATGGCCCGCATCACCTCGGCAAACCGGGCCCCTTCGGACGCCGACACCCATTCGAGCCGGAATCGCTCCGGTTCCAGGCCGAGGTCGTCGAGCATCAGCTTGATGGCTTCCGAGCGCTGCTCGGCCCGCAGGTTGCCCTCCAGATAATGACAGTCTCCGGGATGGCAGCCGCACATCATCACGCCGTCCACGCCGCGCAGCAGGGCGTCAATCACCAGGTTGGGATGCACCATCCCCGAGCACATGACGCGCACCACGCGGGCATTGGGCGGGTACTGCAGGCGCGACACGCCGGCCAGATCCGCCGCGGCGTAGGAGCACCAGTTGCAGCAGAACGCGAGAATCCGGGGCTCGAATTCCTCTGACATCAGGACGCTCCGAACGCCGCTTCGGCCTGCGAGGCGATCTGGGCCAGCGCGAAGCCGCGCACGAACACGCCGTGCTTGGGACAGGTGGCCTGGCAGCAGCCGCAGCCCTTGCACGCGGTCTCGTCAACTTCGATGATCTTCTTCACGCTGCCGTTCCGGACGTACTCGACCAGCGTGATCGCGTGGAACGGACACGGCGCCACGCAGTAGGCGCAGCCGTCGCAGTTCTCCGGCACCACCTCGGAGATGTTCGCTTCCAATTCGATGCGATCTCGCGCGAGCACGGTCGCGGCCCGAGCCGCCGCCGCTTGCGCCTGCACGATCGTCTCGTCCACGGCTTTCGCCGAATGCGCCAGGCCGCAGAGAAAGACGCCGTCCGTGGCGAAGTCCACGGGACGGAGCTTGAGATGCGCTTCGAGAAAGAACCCCTCGCCAGTGCGCGGGACTTTGAGGAGCTGCGCCACCCGGTCGCTCCCCGGCGGTGGGACGATACCCACCGACAGCACCACGAGGTCCGCCGCGATTTCGATGGGCAGCCGGAGCGTGGCGTCGAACACCCGCACCCGGAGCGACGTGCCGTTGGCCGAGACCTCGGGCTTGCGATCGGCGTCATAGCGCACGAACATCACGCCGCGGCGCCGCGCCTCGGTGTAGTATCGCTCGCGGAATCCGTAGGTGCGGATGTCCCGGTACAGCACGTACACGCGGGTGCCGGGCGCCTCGCGAGTGAGGCGCAAGGCATTCTTGATCGCCTCCGAGCAGCAGACGCGCGAGCAATAGGGATGGGCGGCGTCGCGCGAACCGACACACTGGATCATCACCACCGTACGCGGGGCCTTGCCGTTCGCCGCTGCCGCCCAGGCACCGGGCGTCGCGAGGCGCTGTTCCAGTTCCAGCTGGGTCAGGATCCGGGGATCCTGACCGTAGAGGTACTCCGTAGGCGTGTAGGGCACGGCACCGGTGGCGACGACGACGACGCCGTGTCCCACCTCGCGTGAGGTGCCGTTCATGGAGATCGTCGTCCGAAACGCGCCGACCGACCCCTCCAGGCGCTCGATCCGCGCGTCCGTGAACACCTCGATCCGGTCATGCGACCGTACGCGCTCGATCAGGGTCTGCAGCGCTTCCCGAGGCCGTACGCCGTCCAGCAGGTCGTGGAGGCGACGGAGATTGCCGCCCAGCTCGCCCTCGCGCTCGACCAAGTACACCCGCACGTTCTGGTCGCCCAGCTCCAGGGCCGCCGTCATTCCGGCCAGGCCGCCGCCGATGACCAGCGCCGCGCGCTCGACCGGAACGGACCGGCGGTGCAGCGGTTCAAGCAGGCGCGCTTTTGCCACCGCCATCCGCACGAGATCTTTCGCTTTTGCCGTCGCCGCCGCGGGCTCATGCGCGTGCACCCACGAGCATTGGTCTCGGATGTTGGCCATCTCGAACAGGTACTGGTTGAGCCCGGCTTCCCGCAGCGTATTGCGGAACAGCGGCTCGTGCGTCCGCGGCGTGCACGAGGCCACGACCACCCGGTTCAGCCGATGCTCGCGAATCCGCTCTTTGATGAGGTCCTGAGCATCGTTGGAGCACGCGTAGACCGCCGCTTCGGCGTGGACCACGTCGGGCAGCGTTCCCGCATAGCTCACCACGTCCGCCACGTTCACGACCGACGCGATGTTCGAGCCGCAGTGGCACACGAACACGCCGACTCTGACCGGCAGGCCCGCCACATCCCGCTCCGCGGGATACTCTTTCGGGGTGATCAAGCTGCCCCGAGAAGGCTCGAGCAGAGACAGGATGCGTGAGGCCGCCGCGGAGGCCTGCATCACCGTTTCCGGGATGTCCTTGGGTTCGGAGAAGGGTCCCGCGACGAAAACGCCGGGCCGGCTGGTCTCGACGGGCGTGAACGTCGAGGACCGGCAGAAACCGAGGTCGTCGAGGTCCACGCCAAACGTCCGGCCCAGCTCCCCGGCGCCCGCGGGCGGCAGCAGGCCGACCGACAGCACGACCAGGTCGTACTCCCGGGCCACCTTGCGGTCGTTGTCTCCCAGGAACTCGACCACGAGGTTGCCGGTCTCCGGCACCTCGCGCACCGCGGGCGGCCGGCAGCGGATGTAATTGACGCCCAAAGCCTGCGCGCGCTCGACATACTGCTCGAAGCCCTTCCCGTGCGCCCGCACGTCCATGAAGAAGACGTCGCACGCAAGGTCGCGACCCAGGTGCTCCTTGGCGAGGATGGCTTCCTTGGTGGCATACATGCAGCACACCGAGGAGCAGTAATCGTGTTCGGCGTCGCGCGAGCCCACGCACTGGATGAACGCGATGCGCTTCGGCTCGCGCCGGTCGCCCGGACGAAGAACGTGTCCGCCATACGGGCCCGACGCCGACAGCATCCGCTCGAACTCGATGGACGTGACCACGTTGGGGAACCGGCCGTAGCCAAGATCCGGTTTGCGGCGGGCGTCGAAGAGCTGGTAGCCCGGTGCGAGGAGAATTGCCCCCACCTTCAACTCCCGGCGCTCCTCCCGCATGTCGAACCGGATGGCGCCGGCCTGACAGGCTGCCACGCACATCCGGCAATCGGAACAGATCCCGCAGGCGAGGCAGCGTTTCGCCTCCAACACGGCCTGCTCTTGGGTGTAGCCGGTGTGCACTTCGTCGAACGACCGTGCGCGCCATGCGGGATCGAGCGACGGTATCGGGATCTGCCGCTGGGTTTGCACCCCGGCGGTATCAATCACGTACTCCGTGTGGTAGGGACCTTCGAGCTCTCGGCCCGCACGCAAGTCCCGCCCGTTGAGCCACCGGTCAATGGACTCAGCCGCCTTTTTGCCCGCGAGCATCGCGGTGACGACGACGTCGGGTCCCGTGACGCAGTCGCCTCCGGCGAAGACGCCGGGCACGCCGGTCTCCAAGGTCACCGGATCGGCGCGCAGGGTGCCCCACGTCGTTTCCTCGAGCCCCAGACGCTCGCCCAGTGATGCGACGTCCGGCATCTGACCGATGGTCACGATCACCGCGTCGCACGGCAGGGTAAACTCGGATCCGCGGATCGGTTCGGGCGCCGGCCGGCCACTCGAATCCGGCGCGCCGAGCTTCATGCGGACGCACTGCACCCGAGCGACCCGACCATCGGGGCCGCCGACGAACGCTTTGGGTGCCGCCAGGAACGTGAGCTTGACGCCTTCGCGCTGGGCGGCCTCGATCTCGGCGGCGTCCGCCGGCATCTCGGCCCGCGTGCGGCGATAGACCAGCGTCACCTCGTCCGCGCCGCAGCGCAGCGCCGTCCGCGCCGCATCGAGGGCGGAGTTCCCGCCACCGATCACCAGCACGCGCCGTCCGATCTCCCGGGATCCGTCGAGATTCACGCGCC
>CAZVKD010000008.1:10200-15650 GCA_964627675.1 uncultured Gemmatimonadaceae bacterium | reverse complement strand
TCCGAGGATGCCGGGCAGGTTCTCTCCAGGGACCCCCAGTCGCCGCTCGACGTGCGCGCCGATGGCGACGAACACGGCCGCGTGCTGCGCGCGCAGCTCATCGAAGCTGACCGTCCGGCCCACCGGCGCGTTCACCCGAAACTCGACACCCAGAGCGCGCAATCGCTCCAGGTCCGCGTTCAACGCGGCGCGCGGGAGCCTGAACGACGGAATGCCCACCGACAACATGCCGCCCAGGACCGGCAGGGCCTCGAACACGACCGGCTGGTAGCCCCGCTGGCGCAGGTGGTAGGCGCAGGTCAGCCCGGCGGGTCCGGACCCCACGATCGCGATCCGTTCAGCGCGCTCCGGCACGCTGGGACGCGGGAGCTGGTAGTCCGGCTTCCGGTCGGTCACGAACCGCTTGAGCGCCGGAATGTTGATCGGATCATCCAGCGTCAGGCGGGTGCAGCCCGCCGTACACGGATGAGTGCAGACGCGGCCGCACACGGCGGCGAGCGGGTTGTCTCGTACGATGACGTCCAGCGCCTCGTCGAACCGTCCCTGCGCGATCAGCGCGATGTAGCCCTGCGCGCTCTGGTGAATGGGGCAGCCGGCCTGGCAGGGCGAGACGCCGCGGCGGGAGACCGTGAAGACGTTCGGCACCGCCTGTGGGAACGGCCGGTAGATGGCCTTCCGTTGCGCGAGCCCGAATTCGTATTCGGAAGGCACCGTGATGGGGCACGCCTCCGCACACAGGGCGCAGCCGGTGCAGACGCTGGTGTCCACGAAGCGCGGCTCGCGGCGTACCACGACGGTGAAGTTCCCCGCCCGGCCCTCGACCCGCTCCACCTGGCTCAACGCCAGGATCTCGATGTCCGGGTGCCGACCGATCTCCACCAGCCGCGGGCCCATGGTGCACATGGCGCAGTCGTTGGTGGGGAACGTCTTGTCGAGTTGCGCCATCACCCCGCCAATGGCGGGGTGTTTCTCGACCACGTACGTCTTGATTCCCACGGCGGCGAGATCGAGCGCGGCCTGAATGCCGCCGATGCCCCCGCCCACCACCAGCGCGGCGCCGACGGGACGCCCGTCGGGATGCTCAGGCGGCATGGTCCAGCACCTCCGCGACCGCGGCCCGCTCCATGGCGCGCTGGCGCACCGCCTGGAGATAGAGCGCCATGGGCCGATAGATCATGTGCGACCACTTCCCGAACGACATCTCCACGACCAGCAAGGGGGTGGCGACGATGACGTGGAGCGCATAGGTGAAGTGACTCGTGAGCCCCAGTCCCACATACCGAAAGACGTGAACCGCAATCCCGGTGACGGCGGTGAGCAGGAGGAGGACCGGGAAAACCAGGTCCTCGAACCGCGTGTCCTTGTAGAACTCCTTGACCTTCCGGATCCGACCCACGACGATCGCGCCCACCCCGAACAGAATGCACGCCGTGCCGAGGTAGCCGAGCCAGCGCTGCGGATGGTAGATGGGATAGATGTTGTCGGTCTGAAACCAGGAGAGCCCGAACACCTTGATGGCGAGCATCAGCACGACGCCGAACGCCATGATCCAGTGCCCGAGCCAGCGCGCTCGCTCATCGCACCGGCGCATCAGGGCGTGGGTGGCCGAATGATAGGCGAAGCGCCAGGCTTCCCTCACATACACGAACGCTGAAGGCGACACCCCGTCGCCGCGGTGCATCGTGAGCCACCACATCCGCCCGGCGTGAGTCATGAGGAACAGCACGGGCAGCAGCACCACGGTGAGCGTGTAGTAGGTCATCGTGGGGAACATGTGTCCCAATCCCAACGGGATGGTGGCGAATTCCGATAGCTTCATCCCCACGTACGACAGGTGATACCAGAGGATGAGCCCGACCGCGATACCGGCCGCCACGCTCAGCGCCCCGACGTACCACGCCCGCGATGCCAGGAGCTTCGACGACAGGCCGGTCCAGTCATACTGCGCGGTGAGAAACCGTCGCAGGGTGGCCATGGACGCCCGGGGATCGGCCTCGCGCGGACACACGATGGAGCAGTCCCCGCAGTCGTGGCAGATCCAGGGCTCGAGGCTCTGAAGCAGAGGTCCGCGCAGCCCGAGCAGCGCGAACCGAATGGGTTTTCTGGGGAAGCTCGCGAACTCGGAGACGAGATCACACGATACGGTGCAGCTCCCGCATTGGTAGCAGCCCGTCGCGTCGAACCTGCCGAACCGCCGCACGGCAGCCACCAGCGCGGGATCGCTTGCCACGGCCGAGTCCATGGCACCACACCCCTCAGCCGGGGTCGCGGCCGGCGGCCCGATGGCGTGGGCGCATCGCAGCTCGCTGGCAGGCCCCAGCCCGGCTGATTTCAATCCACCGTCACTGCCGGGGGCCGCACCTTCCGCCTGCGGCGAGGATAGCGGCAGCGGCCTAAGCGCACGATGAACGCCACGTGAATGGGGACGAAAACGGGGGCGCGCGCGTCACCTCGCGCCTCAGGACGGGCTCGCGCGTTCGCCTGCGGACGGCGTCACCGGCGCCTAATGCTTTCTTCACCCGCGCCGCCGTAGCGTTGCCAGCGAAGCGCGTGCGTTCACCACGCCAGGGGTCGTCCCGGCGGAGCGAGCCGCTATGCACGAGATGAGCATCGCCCTCGACGTGTGCCACATGGCGGAAGCGGCCGTTGGACCCGACCAGGCTTCTCACGTCGTGGTCGTGGGCCTGGACGTGGGCGACGATGCCGGCGTGGACCCCGACAACCTGCAATTCTGTCTGGAAGTGCTGCTCGCCCAGCCGCCGTTCGGGCGCGCGAGACCCGCAATCCAGCGTCACCAGGGCGACGTGCTGAGCCTCCGGTACCTCGAGCTGGACGACGAAACCCCGCTGCCCACGACGCCATCCGCCAGCGGCCCCGGAGGCGTCGCGTGACGGTCCGCACCATCGACGTGCGCGAACGCGTGATGGCGAGGAACGACGAACTCGCCGCCGGCGTACGGGCCCGCCTCAAGGCCGCGGGCGTCACCGCGTTCAACCTGGTCTCGTCGCCCGGCTCGGGAAAGACCCTGTTGCTCGAGCGCACCCTCGCCGCCGTGGGGGAGGAACTGGCGATTGCCGTGATCACCGGCGACGTGCAGACGCACAACGACGCTGATCGACTGGCGCGCCACACCGATCGGCTCGTGCAGGCCGTGGTGACCGGCGGTGGCTGTCACCTCGACGCGCGGCAGATCGCCACGGCACTCGACGCCATCGAGCTCGCGGCCACGCGGCTCTTGTTGATCGAGAACGTGGGCAACCTGGTGTGTCCGGCGAGCTGGGACCTGGGGGAGGACGCCAAGATCGTTGTGTTTTCGGTCGCCGAAGGCGAAGACAAACCGCTCAAGTACCCCAAGGTGTTCCGCCAGGCGCGCTACGCCGTGCTGAACAAGATTGACCTGTTGCCATTGGTTCCGTTCGACGTGGACGCCGCGTTGCGATGGGCGCGGCAGATCAACCCGACGCTGTCGTTCTTCGCCACGTCGGCGCTGACGGGTGAGGGGCTGGAATCCTGGTTCGAGTTCCTGCGGCGCCACGCCGGCCGGGGGCGGCCATGAGCGGGGTGGCGAACGACTCGTGCCGGCAGGCGCTCCGCCTGCGCATCCGGGGTGTGGTGCAAGGGGTGGGATTCCGCCCGTTCGTCCATCGGCTGGCGCTCGAGCATCGACTCGCGGGCTCGGTGCGGAACGCCGGTGGCCACGTGGTGATCCACCTGGAGGGCCAGGCCGCCGATCTCGCCCGGTTCATCCGCCGCCTCCCACGCGAAGCGCCGCGGGTCGCCCGAATCGAGGCGATCGAGCAGATCACGGTCCCGGTCTCAGGGGCGACCCGTTTCGAGATCGCCGCAAGCCGGACGGAGCGCGACTCGCACCAGCCGATCTGCCCCGACCTCGCGATGTGCGCGGCGTGCGAGCGGGAGCTCAACGATCCTGCCAATCGTCGCCATCGCTACCCGTTCATCACGTGTACGGACTGCGGCCCCCGGTTCACGGTGATCGAAGCCATGCCGTACGATCGCGAGCGTACGAGCATGCGGGCCTTCACGCCGTGTCCGGCGTGCGCGGCGGAGTATCGCTCGGTGGGTGACCGGCGGTTTCACTCGGAAACCAACAGCTGCCCTACCTGCGGGCCACGAGTATGGGTCGAAGGGCTGCGGCCGTCCGGCGTTGGCGCCAACGTGGACAACCCGGCCGCGGATTCCGCCGAGGGCATGCGGGCGATCACCCTGGCCGCGGAAGCGGTGCGCGCGGGGAAGATCATCGCGGTGCGAGGCTTGGGCGGATTCCACCTGGCGGTCGATGCCACCGATGAGGCAGCCGTCCGCCGGCTCCGGGCGCGGAAAGCACGCGAGGCCAAACCCCTGGCCGTCATGGTGCAATCCGTCACCGAGGCGCGTCGGCTGGGCATCGTGGGGCCACGGGAGGAAGCGTTGCTCCGGTCACCGGAGCGGCCCATCGTGCTGCTGAAACGCTTGCCGGGGTGTCCGCTCGCCCCGTCGGTGGCGCCCGGACTCGATACCGTGGGGGTGATGACGGCCTACACGCCGTTGCACTCCCTGTTGCTCGCCCTCGTGTCCAGGCCGCTGGTCATGACCAGCGGGAACATGAGCGACGAACCGATCGCCATCGGGAACGACGAAGGACGCGCGCGACTGGGTCCCATTGCCGACGGGCTGCTGCTGCACGACCGCGAGATCGTCGCACGGTATGACGACTCGGTGGTGCGGGTCGCGGGAGGCGCTCCGCTCTTCCTGCGCCGCTCCCGCGGCTACGCGCCGCTTCCGCTCACGCTGCCGGTGAACACTCCGCGCCCGCTCATCGCCCTGGGCCCGCATCTGAAAAACACGTTCACGCTGGCGCACGAGCGCACGGCATACGTATCCCAGCACATCGGTGATCTCGAGGACCCGGACACGCTCGCGCACTTCCAGCGGACCTTGGAGCAATACCGCAGGCTGTTTCACGTCACGGCCCGCATCGCGGTGCGGGATCGGCACCCCGCATATCTGTCCACGCGGCTCGCCGAGGAGATGGATGTCGAGCGCGTGTTGGCGGTGCAGCACCATCACGCGCACGTCGCCGCCGTGGCAGGGGAGTACGGTCTGGCGCAGCGCGTGCTCGGGATCGCCTACGACGGCACCGGCTACGGCGACGACGGCAACGTGTGGGGAGCGGAGTTCCTTGTGGCCGACCTGGACAGTTACGAGCGCGTCGGGCAACTGCGCTACGCGCCGCTGCCCGGCGGCGATCTCGCCGTTCGCCTCCCCTGGCGCGCGGCGCTCGGCTACCTGTCGCTCGAGCCATCGGCAGCCCCCGCCTTCGCGCTCGCGTTCGACGGGGTAGGGGAAGCCGAGCGCTCGCTCGCGACGCAACAGGTGCACGCCGGGCTGAACGCGCCGCTCGCCTCTTCCATGGGACGGCTGTTCGACGCGGCCGCCGCGATCCTCGGGAT
>CAZVKD010000008.1:0-10190 GCA_964627675.1 uncultured Gemmatimonadaceae bacterium | reverse complement strand
GGCGGAATCTGTTCGAGCGTCTTGCGTTTCGCCTCCTCGGGATTCGCCGCGCCAACGCCTATGAGGCGCAGGCCGCGATGGAACTCGAAGCCCTGGCCGGGGATCGCCCGGCTGAGCCCCTGCCCTTCCCCGTCGTGCCGACCGGCACGGATCGCTGGATGCTCGATCCCCTGCCGTTGCTCGCGGCGCTGGGCGAGCGCCGCGCCGCCGGTTACGACGTGGCTGACTTGGCAGCCGCGTTTCACGAGAGCGTGGCGGCCGCCACGGCGGCGGTGGCGGGCCGCGCGTGTGCCGCGCACAACCTGGACATTGTTGCGCTGAGCGGCGGCGCCTTTCAGAACGCGCGGCTTCTGGAGAGCGTCGTTCGACGCCTCACGGCTCAATGTCTTCGAGTCCTGGTGCCGCGCCGCCTCAGTCCCAACGACGGCGCGATCAGTTACGGGCAGGCGGTGGTGGCGGCGGCCCTGTTGGCCCGCGAAGGGGACGAGGAAAGGGCGGTGAGGTAGCCATGTGTCTGGGAGTTCCTGGCCGAGTCGTGGAGGTCCGTGGCACCATCGCCATCGTGGACTACTGGGGCGCCCGCAAGGAGACCCGCCTCGACGTGATTGACGCCCCCGTCGAGCCCGGGGACTATGTGCTCAATCACGTCGGCTTCGCCATTCGAAAGATCCCAGCCTCCGACATCCAGGAGACCCTGTCGCTGTACGAACATCTGCTGCGCGAGACGGCCACGGACATGATGGCGAGCGACGTTCGCGGCGAGATCGCGGCAACGCGCGATGAACCGGCCGATACCTGACGCACCGGCCCCCGCCGGCGTGCCGGAGGTCAACTTCCGCGATCCGGCGCAGGCCCGGCGGCTGGTGAATCGCCTGGACGGCCTGCTGGGGGACATCGGCCGTGAACGGGTGTCCGTGATGCATGTGTGCGGGAGTCACGAGCAGGCGATCGCCAAGTTCGGCCTTCGCGCCGCGATCCCCAAGCGGCTCAACGTGATCATGGGACCCGGGTGCCCCGTGTGCGTCACCGACACGCCCGAGGTGGATGAGGCCGTGGCCCTGGCGCAGGACGGCAAGCGCGTTGCCACCTACGGCGACATGGTCCGCGTTCCCGGGACCACCAGATCGCTGGCGGACGCGGTGTCGGAGGGCGCCGCGGTGGACGTGGTGTACAGCGCCGCCCAGGCGGTTGAACTCGCACGGGACACGACCGACGACGTGGTCTTCTTCGCGAGCGGCTTCGAAACCACCGCCGTGGCCACAGCCGCCGTGGCGCTGGGCGAGGTCCCGGACAATTTCTCCATTCTTTCGGCGCACAAGTACATCCCGCCGGTCATGGAGATCGTCGCCGAAATGCCGGACACCCGGGTGGAGGGTTTTCTCGCCGCCGGGCACGCAGCCACGATCACAGGCTGGGGGATCTTCGAGCGGTTCGTCGAGCGGCACGGGCGCCCGGTGGTGGTCGCGGGCTTCGAGCCGCTCGATATCCTCGCCGGACTGGTGAAGCTGGTGGAGTTGATCCGCGACGGCACCCCTGGAGTGGCCAACATGTACCCCCGCTGTGTCACGCGGGAAGGCAACCGCAACGCCCAGCGCCAGCTGTGGCGAGTGTTCCGCGCGACCGGGGGGCGGTGGCGCGGCATCGCCCATGTCCCGAACGGCAACCTGCGCCTGCGCGACGAATTCGCCCACCTCGACGCGCGCCGCCGCTACGCGATTGACGTCCGGCGGTTGTGGGCGCACGCGCCCTCCAGCCTGACACAGATCTGCATCTGCGGGGACATCATGGCGGGCATCGCGTCTCCGGTGGATTGCCCGCTGTACGGCAAGGAATGCACGCCTGAGACGCCCGTGGGCGCCTGCATGGTGAGCAGCGAGGGAACCTGCAAGATCTGGCACCAGTACGGGGGCCATCCCGACCTATGACCGCCACGCGGGCGCCCTGGCGAGACCAGCGGATCACCCTCAAGCACGGCGCGGGCGGGCACGCCATGCGACAGCTCATCGAAGACATTCTGGCCGCCGGTCTGCAAGACATGCCGGTGAACGGCTTCGGTCTGTCCGCGATGGACGACGGCGCGGCGCTCCGGATCGGGGACCAGTGGCTGGTGATCACCACGGACTCCTACGTGGTGCACCCGCTGTTCTTTCCCGGAGGCGACATCGGTCGGCTGGCGATTTCGGGAACGATCAACGACCTCGCCATGATGGGCGCCACCGAGCCGCTGGGGCTCACCAGCGCCGTGATCGTCGAGGAGGGGTTCCCGCGCGCCGACCTGGAGCGGATCCAGCGATCCATGCTGGACACCTGTCAGGAGACAGGCGTCCCCGTCGTGACGGGCGACACCAAAGTCATGGGGCGCGGCGAGCTGGACGGCATCGTGATCAACACGACGGGCCTGGCCCTCGCACGCGGGATCGTGCGGGACAACGGGCTCCGGCCCGGGGATCAAATCATTTTGACCGGCTCCATGGGCGACCATGGGATGGCGCTGATGGCGCTGCGCCACCGGCTCGCGATCGAGGCCGAACTCCGTTCCGATGTGGCACCGATCAACACGCTGGTGCGAGAGGCGCTCAGGGCCGCTGGAGGATCCATCACGGCCATGAAGGACCCAACCCGCGGCGGCGTGGCGAGCGCGTTGCACGAGATGGCGGCGAAGAGCGGGGTCGGCGTGGTGGTCCGCGAGGCCGCCGTCCCGATATCGCCGTCCGTCCGCTCGGTGGCCGACCTGCTCGGGCTCGATCCGTTCCACATCGCCAACGAAGGCAAGGCGATCATCGGGATCGCCCCGGCACGAGCGGCGGCCGTGCTGGCCGCGATTCGCGCCCACGCTCTTGGACGCGAGGCCGCAATCGTGGGCGAGTGCACGGCGGAGCACGCCGGACGGATCGTGCTCGACACCGGCCTGGGGCGCCGCCTGCTCACGGAACCCGAAGGAGAACCGCTGCCGAGGATATGCTAAGGCCTGCACCAGCCGCGGCGATGCGTCCGCGGGGCCCGTCAGTGAGGTTCGACCCGAGCCGCCAGGCTCCATGACCGGCCACCTGCGGCGACCGGACGGATGCCTCCAGCCGGGGCGCGGCCGGAACCGCCGACCACGGATGGGTTGAGGAGGGCACACTGCAACATATTCGCATGACCCGGGACGGATCCGTCGGGATCATCACCATCGACCGGCGCGAGCGGTTCAACTCGCTGGACGTCGACACCGCCCGGGACTTTCGCCAGGCGGGCCTGCAGTTCGCGCGCGAGGACGCCGTGCGCTGCGTCATCATCCGTGGCGCCGGCGGCGTGTTCTGCAGCGGCGCCGACCTGAAGTACGTTCGGGATCGCGGGGCGCGCGGGGACTTCAGCTACCTCCAGCCCGAGGCCGTCGAGCCGCGGCAGACCTACGGGGCGTGTTTCAAGCAGATCCTCGAGTACCTGCACAGCGCGATCTCGGAGATCAAGCGCGCGCCCAAGCCGTTCATCGCGGCGGTGGAGGGCGTCGCCGCCGCCGGAGGGTTCGGCCTCGCCATGGCGTGTGACCTGGTCTATGCGGCGGAGGACGCGAGTTTCGAATGGGCCTACCACAAGACGGGCCTCACCGGCGCGGAAAGCGCGACGTTCTTTCTGCCCCGGCTTGTGGGCCTGCGGAAAGCCATGGAGTTGGTGCTCCGGAACCCCCGCCTTTCGGCGGGAGAAGCCAAGGATCTTGGTTTGATCACGGACGTTTTTCCGCGGGCAACATTCGAGACGGACGTCATGGCAGTAGCGCGCCGCCTGGCGGAAGGCCCCACGCGCGCCCTCGCCGTCGCCAAGAGCCTGATCAACCAGGCCGCCGGCGTGGACCAGCTGGATTACCACCTCGACGAGGAACTGCAACACCTCGCGCGCATCGCAGACGGAACAGATTTCGCCGAAGGATTGGCCGCGTTTTTCGAGAAGCGAGCACCGACGTTCAGCGGGCAGGATTGACCACGCTCGAGGGCTGACGGCGCGCCGGGCCGCCCCGGCCTCAAGACCGCGGCGGGCGGGCCGGCGCGGGGTCTGCGCCGATCGCCTCAGGCGAGTGACACTCCACGCACGGCACCGGATCGTAGTGGGCGGCGCGATCCGTGTGACACACGGTGCAGACCTCGCGGCTCCATTGGGTCAGGCCGCTCACCTTCTCGCCGTGGCACTCGGTGCACGCGGTGTGCGCGAACGACCGCTCGTGTTTCGACTTGGCCCCTTCGCGGTGGCAGGACACGCAACTCGCCTCGGGCTGATGGTGCATCTCGTGACACGTGGCGCAGGTGCGCTCCGCCACGCGCATCGCGGGCGGCGTATGGCACATCGCGCAGTCGAGACCGGCCTCGCGGTGCACGGCGTGCGGGAAGTCGCCCGAGGAGAACGGCACCGGCGTCGCGGGCGCGCCGCCTGGCCCCGCGTGGCATTGCGCACAATTGAGCGGTTCGATCCGCGGGTGATGGCAGCCGGCGCAGTCGGTCGCCGTGACCGTCGTCCGCCCGTGATCATCCAGCGACCCGTGGCACCGCGCGCACGACAGGCCGGCCCCCAAGACGTGCGGCTCGTGGTCGAACGTCCGCCCGCCGACCGGAACTTCCCGACGCTCGATTCCCAGGTGGCAGGAGAGGCAGACGTTCCCGCTGACCGGCGGACCCAGATCCACCCCCCCGACGGCCTCCGGGTGCCCCACCGCCCTTGTGGCCTGCCGCGCGAGATCGAGCGCCCCACGGAGCAACTGATCCGCGAAGGCGACGTTGTGCGCCCCCCGGCCCTCCTGCACCAGGCGCAGGTTCTCCTCGGCGAGCCGCAGCAGGCTGTCGGCACGGACCCGCGCCCGGAAAGGCGCGGCCCGCACGGCGGCGCGGGCGGCCTCGATCACCGGCGCCACTCGCCGCGCTCGGCGGTCCATTTCCGCAATCCAGGCCGGCAGGATGTTGGCGTAGCGGATGCCGTGACACGACATGCAGGTCGCCTCACCCGCCACCCGCACCTGCTCGTGCGCCTTCACCTCTTTTACCAGGCCGTGGCAGCTCTCGCACGACACATTCGCCAGGAACATCGCGTTTGGCTGATTGGGCGTGGCATGCCCGCCGACGCCCGCATACAGGCGTCGCTGCGCCTGGTGCGCGCCCTGGTGGCACGCCGCGCAGTCCAGCTCGAAGGTGGCGGCGAGCGAGACAACGCGATGCTCGATGGGGGTATGGCATTGCGTACACTCGACGTTGCGCTCGGCAATGTGCACCCGATGCACGAGTTCGGTGTTGGTGAACTCAGCCAGCCGTTCCGGCTCGTTGTGACAGGCGAAGCAGCGGTTCGCATCGGCGGCCCCCGAACCGGATGTGATTTCCCTGTGGCAGGAAACGCAGGAAACCATGTCGCGCACGTATTGCTCGTGGTTGACCACGAACCCGGCCGGGGAAACGACCTGCGACACGCTCGGGTGGCATCCGACACATCCGCCGACCGGGTCCCCGACCGGCCGATCCTTGAAGTGACAGAGGAAGCAGGTGGCTTCGGTGACCGCCACGTGTGCCCCTTGCACGATCTGCGAGTGGCAGCTGGTGCAGCGGAGCTGCTTGCCCCGCCGGAGATCGCCGAGATGGTGGGCGTGATCGAACCGGAGCCCCTTGTACACAATCGCGCCCTCGAGCTTCCGGTCCGTGTGACAGCCCGAGCGCAGGCAGGCGGCATCTTCGATCTCCGCCCATGGCTTGACGTCGTACGTTCCCGTGACGTACTTGACCACCTGATTGGCCGCCTGGAGCTTGCCCATCGCTTCGGCCCGAACGCCCGGCGCGTAGTGACACTCGATGCACGCCACGTCCGCGTGCGACGAGCCGGCCCACGACTCGTAGTACGGCCGCATGATGTGGCAGGTCTTACAGAAGCCGGGCTGGGCGCTGTACTCGATGAAGGCGACGCCGCTCACGGCGACCAGGATGACGAGCAGGATGGCAAGCTGGATCACCAGGCGGAGCCGGGCGGCGAACCGCTCGCGCCGCATCGTCAACGACGCCACGCGTCACTCACCATGCCGCCGCAGGTCCGCCAGCTTGAAGCCCGCAACGGTGACCGCCGCCAGGGCGAGAAACCACACGGGAATGAGGAACAGCTTGTGCTCCCAGCGACGCTCTCGCCTGGTCTCCGCGGCCGCGCGCATGTCCCGCGTAATCGAGGTGGCGCGGCGCGTGAGGTAGCTCAGGCGCTCGAGGTCGAGACTGTGCTGCACCTGTCCCATCTGTTCGTAGTACGTCTGCGCCGTGCGGTAACGGAAGCGCGTGTCGGTCACGGGCTCCCCCGCCCGCACCAGTTCTTCCAGCGCTCCCTCCGCCGCCCGCAGGTCGTCCCGCACCCGTAGGATCTCCTGTTGCACCTGCTGGGCGAGCTGGGCAGCCGCGCTCCCTTCCGCATGACATCGGACACACAGAGCGCTCACCTGTTCCGGTGGCACGCGCTCGGTGCCGTGGTTGCTGTGGCAGGCGACACAGCCCGACAACCGCCCCGCGCGTGCCGGTTCGGCATGCGGGCCGGCCTCGAAGGCGCGGTCCACCAGTTCGTGGCAACGTCCGCAAACGTTGGCGATCTCCCTCACCCGGGGCGGCAGCGCGGCGTGCGACCCATGGCAGCCGATGCAGCTGGGCGCGGCGAAGTTGCGCTCCTGAAGCAGGGCCACTCCGTGCGCGCTCGACCTGAATTCCGCCAGCTGATTCGTGGGGATGCCGTAGCGAGCCATGAGCCGCGCATCGTCGTGGCACCGTCCGCACGTGGCCGGGATGTTGGCCGGATAGACACTGGAGCGCGCGTCCACCGGAGGCAGGATGGTGTGGGCGTCGTGGCAATCGGTGCACGTGGGGGCCGTGGTATCGCCCCGCTGGAGCAATAGCTGCCCGTGACGGCTGGTTCTGAGCTCAGCCAGCTGCCCGGCGGGCAATCCGTACTGTCGCATCCGGTCGGGATCGGCGTGGCAGCTCGCACAAATCCCCACCGTGCGCACCTTGCCCGGATTCCCCACGAACCGTGGCACGTGTGCCGCGCGCGCTTCGAACGCCGCCGGCGTCCCTCCATGACAATCATGGCAGCGAATGCCGCGCTCGGCATGAACCCCCGTAACGAACGCGCGCCGCTTGTCCGCATGGCAGACGATGCAGCCGTACGTCGTGTCCACGCGGGCCACGCGGGCTTGCGCCCCGGCTGCCTTCGACGGCGCGGTCGCGGACCCCACCAGACCGATGGCCAGACAGGCCAGCCACCCGATGCCGCGACTCATCACGGGCCTCCTGGCCGCCGGCCTGCGGCGCCAGGCTCGCGCGGCAGGCCGGCGGGCCGGGTCGCGATCGAACAGCGGAAGCAGCGCCATCCCTGCCCCGATCAGCGCGAACGCCGCAAGGCCCCAGGGCGTGAGGTAACGCACCAGGCCGAGCGAGACCTCCACCGGCACCCACGTGCTCACGAGCGATTCGGGCAACTGGTACGGGTTGGCGGGGTCTCCAACCGGTCTGGGAAACAGCGCGGCGGCGGACATGGCCACGCCCAGCACGAGCACCGCAACGACGAAGGATCGCAGCAGGTGGTGTGGAAAGAACGGGATGTCCGGACGGCCCGACGCGGGTGGAGCGATCGGGGGCGCCACGCCGTGCTTTCGCAACAGGGCGAAATGCAGCGCCAGCAGCCAGAACCCGAGCCAGGGCAGCACGATCACGTGCAAGGCGAAGTGGCGACTGAGCGTGGCGCCGGAGACGATCGCGTCCCCGGTCAGCGCTCGCGCGAGCAGCGGGCCGATGAGCGGGACCACCCTGATCGCGTCCAACAGTTCGGTCACCGTCCAGTACGCCCACTGATCCCACGGCAGCAGGTATCCGGTGGCGCCGAACGCGAGCAGGAGGAAGAGCAGCGCGACGCCGACCAGCCAGTTGGTTTCCCTCGGCGGCTTGTAAGCGCCCTCAATGAACACCCGCGCCATGTGCGCCAGCGCGACAATCACGATCATGCTGGCCGCCCAGACGTGCAGGTCGCGGATCAGCCAGCCGAACCTCACGCCGGTCACGATGCGCTGGATACTGGGATACGCCTCCTGCGTGGACGGCCGGTAATAGACGGCGAGCAGCACGCCCGTGACGACGAGCACCATGAACAGCAGGTACACGATCCCGCCGAGCGCGTGGCGCCAGGTCACGTGGCCGGCCAGGCGATACCGCATTGCCTTGCGAAAGGCTTGGTTGATCGGGAGGCGGTGGTCAATGGGGCCGTAGAGGAGGCCGAGGAACCGCGGCACGCTGAGCAGGCTCGCATCGGTGCTGGCCGCAAGATCGGCGCGCAGCCGGCGCAGCCAGTCGAGTACGCGACGCATCAGTTGGGCTCCTCCTCACTCACGTACACTACGTCTCCTCGGAGGAACGCGCCGTAGCGATGGAGCGGCCGGGTGGTGAGTCCCCGAACCACGTTGCCGTGCAGATCGTAGATGACGTCGCGGCATGGAGACCTCACGCGAGCGGCATCGGCATCCCATGCCAGGAGGCAGCCGTCAATGGGCGAGGTCCCCTGGAGGGCCGCGAACGAGCTGTCCGACGTCCGGATCACGAGAATGATGCGCTCGCCCCAACTGGCCACGCGGCTCGAGCCCACGGGAAAGTCGGCCACGCGGGCCACACGAGCGCCCCCCTGGAGATCGGGCACCTCCAGGCGCTCTCCAGGAAGGGTGTACAACAGCGCCACGAGCACGACCCCGGTGAAGCTCACCAGGGCAATGCCGGCCAACAGGAGGTCGGTGAACCCCGCATTCGGGCCCGCGGGCGCGGGCGTGCCTGCACCGGTCACTAGTCGTGGGCTGTCGCTTCGCGCCCCGCCGGGCCTGCCTGTCAGAGCCGCCCGGCGGGGCGCCTGGGGTTCGAACGAAGCTATCAGCGGCCGCAGGGACTGCACCACCCCGCCACCGCCGGGCTCGGGGTTACCGGATCTCGCCCACCCCCTTGGGTCGCGTGAACTGTGGCGTCATGTCAAACGGCGGCGCCGAGACGCCGTAGGTGGTCTTGACCGCTTCGATTGACGACAGGAGCAGCGCCTCGAGCAAGAACGGGTTGTGCACGCCCTCGCCGCTCGCCTTGTGCGCCGTGTTCACGCTGTCGCCCGCCGTGCAGTTGGTGGCGCTGCAGCTGTTCTGGCCGGAGATCCGGAAGCTGCCCCAGTACGCGCGCTCGTGCGTGTACGCCAGCTGGGCGTTCCAGATGGCGCCCTCCGCCGGCGTCAAGGTCCGGTCGTACAGGTTCATCACGTTTCGCTTGCCCGCCGCGATGGATTGGGCCAGGACCTTCGGCAGCAGCCCGCCGTCGGTGGTCTCCATGATCGCATCGCCGTCGTCGGCCCAGAGCTGGTCGGTGAGCTGATTCATCCGCGCCCGCACCACCTGGAAGGCCGTCCGTGCCGCTGCGGTGCTGCCGTGACAGCCGGAGACCGCGCACCCGCCGAAGTTGCGTTGGGTGTCGGCACAGGGACCCGGCACCGGGACTCCCTGCGCATCCACGCAGGGGATGGCCTCGAAGGTGTGACCCACGCTGGTGAGCACGAAGTTGCCCGTGGCCTGATCGGTCACGTCGAACCGATACACGTGACACGCGGCGCACAGCCGGGGGTTCGCTTCGTTGCCGTGGGATCCCACGACGTTCGAGGTGTCGTAGGTGAAGTTCGGCGGGATCCATCCCGCGGCCTCGTCAATCACCAACAGCCCCTGCGCGGCGTGCGGGCCGCGCCGCGTGGCCGAGCCGGGCGTTGGGGCGCCCTGACGGGAGTGGCACTGTATGCAGAGCTGGTTGGTACTCGGCTCGCTGAGCGGAGCGCGCAACTGGCTCGGGTTGGTGGCGTCGTGCGGATCGTGACAGACGGCGCACACGATCGGCTGGTACGAGGCCGCGCCCGTGGCGCTCTTTTCCACGAAATCCGCGGTCTCGCCGAAGTTCAACAGCATGGCCGCCCGGCCCTCATGGCAGGTGTTGCACGGCGACCGGCCGCCTTCGGTAGTGTACGCGTGGCCCCCATATCCATGCTTGGATTCGGCCCACTGCTCCACGAACGGATGGTGCTCGCCCGCGTGGCACTCGCCGCAGCCATTGGTGAGGCCCGTGTCAACGGAAATGGACGCCAGCGGCCGGACCACCGACCCCGCCAACACGCTCTGCACGTGTTGATAGCCCGGTCCATGACAG
>CAZVKD010000007.1:13239-26043 GCA_964627675.1 uncultured Gemmatimonadaceae bacterium | reverse complement strand
GGTGGGCATCCGCGGCTGTGTGATCCAGTCGAATGACGTCCATGGCGGAACGAGCGTAGTGCACTCCCAGGTGCGTCTCGAATCGGCTCTCCCAATACGAGTGACCCAGCGCGATGGTGCGCGAGGTGACAACGAGCTGCCGGGGAACGAAGAAGTTGTGCGCCACGGTGTCCGCCGCGAGGTGGGCCAGATAGCCAAGCCCGAAGGCTCGGAGCGCCTCGGTCTGGGCCAGGTCGTAAATCTCCTGACCGACGTGCCAGGCGTGGCAATGCCGTCCAACGGGAGCGTACTTCTTTGCGATGGCCGTGTCGGCGGCGATGTTGCCGTACAGGAAGTCGTAGGGGAAGGCCCGCAGCAGTGCCGCCACGGTGTCCGGCAGGTGTGCAAGATTCGCCAGCACCGACTCACCGAGAAAGACATGGGTGCCCGGCGTCCAGGCCTGGGCGACCTCCGGCCACAGCATGATGCCGGCGAGCGCCACGACCGCAGCGCCCAGCCATCGCTCCGTCACTGGCTCAGCGTCTCCGCCCCAACACGGCCCGCTTCAGGCTCCGGAACAGGCCGGCGCCCCGGCGCGTGGCACGGAGGGCCGCCGCCACGTCGAGCGCGGTGTCTTCCACTTCCTCTTGGAGGATGTCCAGCACCACCTCCAGGTCGCGCACCCGCTCGCCCACTCGATCGGCGATCTCCGTGGCGTGGGTTCGAATGCGCTGCGAAGCGCCGACGAGCCCGTCCACTTCCTGCCGTAACGCCGTGGCGACGCGCCCCGCTTCCTCTGCGGCGATCCGCACCGATTGCAGGGCCGGACGTCCGTCCTGCTCCAGCGTCCGGCTCACCTCGCCGAGCCGGTCGAGCGCCCGCCGCACGTCCCGCGCGAGAAGAATCGCCGCAACGGTCAACGCCAGCATCAAGAGCGCAATCACCAGCACCGAGACCGCCGTCAGCACCGTCCATCCCATCGGCGTCACCCGTCCGGTTGAGAGAGCACGCCTATAAAGTAAGCGCACGGCCCTGGTTGGCTATTGACGCCTCGTGCGCCCGCCCCGTAAGGTTCGCTGCCCATGGGAGCCCGATTCCACGTTATCGGCGGCGTTCCGTTGCGCGGCACGGTACGCGCGGCCGGCAACAAGAACGCGGCGCTCCCCATGATCACCGCGGCCCTCATGGCCGACGGACCCTGCACGCTGGTGAATGTCCCGCGCATCCGCGACGTCGAAGCTCAACTCGCCCTCGCCCGCGACATTGGCGCCGAGATCACCTGGCTCGATGATCACACGGTGCGACTCGACCCGCGCGGGGTACGCCCCGGCCCGCTGGACCCGCAGATCTGCGGATCCCTCCGGGCCTCCATTCTCTTCGCCGGACCCCTGCTCGCGCGCTTTGGACACGTCACCCTCCCGCCCCCCGGAGGGGACGTCATCGGGCGGCGGCGCGTGGACACGCACTTCCTGGCCCTCCAACGCCTGGGTGCCGATCTGACCGTGGGCGCCACCTACGCGCTCCGCACCCGTGGCCTGAAACCGGCCGACGTCTTCCTGGACGAGCCGAGCGTCACGGCCACGGAGAACGCCCTCATGGCCGCCGCCCTCATCAGCGGCACCTCGGTCCTGCACAACGCGGCCTCGGAGCCCCACGTGCAGGATCTGGCGCGAGGGCTCGTCGCCATGGGCGCAGAAATCGAGGGCATCGGCACGAACCGGCTGACCATCCACGGCACGAAGGAGCTCAAGGGAACCACCCTCGAGATCGGACCCGATCACATCGAAATCGGCAGCTTCATCGGCCTCGCCGCCGTCACCAACGGACACCTCACGATTGACGGGATCCGCGCCGACGACCTCCGCGGCCCCCTGCTGCAATTCGAGCGACTCGGCATCCGCCCGCGCATTGACGGCGCCCGGTTGATCGTCGAGTCGTCGCTCGAGCGGCGGATCACGACCGACCTCGGCAGCCACATCCCCAAGATCGAGGACGGCCCATGGCCCGCGTTTCCGGCGGACCTGATGTCCATCGTCACGGTCATCGCCACCCAGTGCGAGGGCGTCGTCCTGATCTTTGAGAAGATGTTCGAGTCCCGCCTGTTCTTCGTGGATAAGCTGATCGAGATGGGCGCCCACATCGTGCTGTGCGACCCTCACCGCGCCGTGATCGCAGGGCCGTCCCGGCTCCGGGGCAGCGTGGTCGTGAGTCCCGACATCCGTGCCGGGATGGCCATGCTGCTGGCCGCGCTGGCCGCTGAGGGCGAGAGCGTGATCCACAACATCGAGCAGATCGATCGCGGCTACGAGCGCATTGACGACCGACTCCGGGCGCTCGGCGCCAGCATCGAACGGGTCGCCGACCCGTGACCAGTGGCGAGCTGCGCGAGACACCGGCCGAACCCGCGCGGCAGGTGATCGAGCGGCTCGAGTTGGAACCCTGGCGTACCGGTCTTGGCATCGTCGCGGGCATCACCACGCGCAGTTCCGATTTCACGCTGAACGGCGCGGCTCCGCTGGGGAAGGCCGCGACCGCCTGGTCACGCGTGCGCGCCGCGTTCGGGCCGCGCTTCCCGGCGGTGGTGGTGGGCTACCAGAGCCACGGGACCGAGGTCGTGATACATCGCGACGCAGCCGAAGGGTGGAAAGCCTGGCCGGCGGTTGACGGTCATGTGACGTCCCAGCGGGGCCTGCTGCTGGCGGTGACGGTGGCCGACTGTGTACCGGTGTATCTCGCCGACCCGGCTCGAGGCGTGGTGGGACTGCTCCACGCCGGCTGGCGAGGTGTTGCGGCCGGGATCATCGAACGCGGGGTAGGCGCGTTCTTGTCAGCCGCAGGGTCATCACCAGTTGACATTGTAACCCATTGTGGCGTAGCTATTTGTGGGATGTGCTATGAAGTTGGGCCTGAAGTCATCTACCAGGTCAGGGGCGAGCGTCGAGCGGGGCCAAGCCCACTCGACCTTCGGTCGGAGATCCAGGGGAGACTCGAGCGGCTGGGTATCGGGAACCCCGGCACGTCGAGCCCGTGGTGTGCGGCACATGACCGAGGGCTCTTTCACTCGTATCGGCGCTCCGGGAGCCGGGCCGGTCGAATGCTGGCCTACGTGGGGATGCCGATGCCTCTCGCTTGACCCGGGCTCCACCGGCCGGTACATTAAAGCGGTTGTGCGGGCGAAGTTCGGCCCGCGCTTTTTTTTGCCGCAGCGATGTCAACCGCTCTTCCCGACCTGACCGCCGAGATACGCGCCCGCGTTGACGCGCTCGGTTTCGAACTGGTAGATGTGCGGCATTCCCCGTCGCGGCGGGCGCGCCTGCAAGTGCGGATCGATCGCCCCGGCAGCACGCCTGGTCGCGGCGTGACGATCGCCGACTGCGAGACGGTGAGCCGGGCCCTGGAGCGCTGGCTCGACGAGACCCGCCTGCTGGGCGCCGACTATGTCCTCGAGGTCTCCTCGCCCGGCCTCGACCGGCCGGTGCGATGGCCGGAGCATTGGGAGCGATTCGCCGGCCGCGACGTTCTGGTGCGGCTGCCCGGTCGGGGGCGAGTGCGCGCCACGATTCTGGCGGTGGACCGCGGCGCCGACACGGTCACCCTTCGGCTGGCACAGGAAGCGGTAACCCTGTCGGTGTCGCTGGCGGACGCACGGGAGGCGCGCCTGGCGGTGGACTGGGATTGACCACCTTTTGACGGAGCACGAAACAGGATGGCCACTTCGGGTGAAGTAGTCGCGGCGCTTCGCGAGCTCGCCAACGCCAAGCAGTTGGAGCGTGGCGAGCTGGTCGAGCTGCTGCGCGATGGCATTCACGCCGCGCTCGTCAAGCGATACGGTCCCAACGTGCGGGCGGACATCGACATTGACGAGTTCCACGGCGCCATTCGGGTGGCCGTGCTGCGGACGGTCGTCGAGACCGTCGAGGACCCCGGGTCGCAGGTGTCGCTGGAGGAGGCGCGCTGGGAGGATCCGGATTTCCAGCTGGGCGATGTCCTCGAGGAGGAGGTGCCGTTCGAGCAGTTCGGACGCAGCGCAGTACAGGCCGCCAAGCAGCGGATTATCCAGCGCGTGCGGGAGGGCGAGCGCGCGCGGATTCGCGAAGAGTTTTCCGACAAGGTGGGCGAGCTCCTGTCCGGCGAGATCCAGCAGATCGAGCGCGGGAAGCTTGTCATCATGCTGAACAAGTTCCGCGAGGCCGAAGCGATCATCCCCTACCGCGAGCAGAATCACCGAGAGCACTTCCATCAGGGGGACACGATCCGTGCCGTGCTCAAGCGGCTGGAAGAGACCCCCAAGGGCCCGCGACTGATTCTGTCGCGCGCCGACCCGATGTTCGTGAAGGCGCTGTTCAAACTCGAAGTCCCCGAGATCCAACAGGGCGTGGTCGAGATTCGTGAGGCGGCCCGCGAGGTGGGCAGCCGCACCAAGATCGCGGTGGCGAGCCGGGACGACGCGATCGACCCGGTGGGCGCCTGTGTCGGCCTCAAGGGCAGCCGCGTGCAGGCCGTGGTGAACGAGTTGGGGGGCGAGCGCATAGACATCGTTCCCTGGTCGCCCGACCCTGAGCGGTTCGCCCGCTTGGCGCTGGCGCCGGCTCGCGTGTCGCGCGTGTTTTCTGATCCCGAGAATCGCACCATTCAGGCGATCGTGGACGAAGATCAGTTGTCGCTCGCGATCGGTCGCAACGGACAGAACGTCCGCCTGGCCTCCGAACTCACCGGCTGGAAGATCGATCTCTTCTCCAGCCGCGAATGGCTCGAGCGCGGCGGCGAGGGGCCCCTGTTTGCACCCCTGCCGCCGGCCGACGAGCTGGCGGCCGAGGTTCGCCTGGACGAGCTGAAAGGGCTGCCGCCCGACGCGCTCCGGGTGCTGGACGCGGCCGGCATTCGCACCCTGCGGGACATGCTGGACTTCGAACGCGACGACCTGCTGAAGATCGAAGGGATGACCCCGGCATGGGCGGACGCGATCATGGTCGTGCTGTCCGAGCTCACCGAGGAAAGCGGGGAGGGCGAAGCGGGAGCACCCGCGACCTCGGGCAACAGCGCGCCGGGCGAGGGGACGCCGGCGTCAACGTCCTGACGGAACGCTGCCTCCGGCTGCGCGGGTTGGGCGTCCGGGCCGGCACGGTCGTCGTGGGAGTGGCGGGGGTGCGGGCAGGGCTCCAGCGCGGCGAGCTGGGGTTGGTTGTGCTGGCCAGTGACCACGGCGAGCGCACGGCGGAAAAGGTGGTCCGCCTGGCGCGGGGTCGCGGCGTGACGGTCATGCTGGGCCCAGCGGCCGTGGAGCTTGGGCGCCGGCTGGGCCGCGGCGGGGTCCAGGCCGTGGGCGTCAAGGACCCATCGCTCGTCGCAGGCATGCTGCGGCAGGTGTGGGGATCTGGCAGTCATTGAGGAGGCAATCAGACGAGGCATGGTCACCAAGACGCGGGTGCACGACCTGGCAGCCGAGTTCGGCGTGGATGCCGAGCAGTTGATGCGGCTGCTCTCCGAGCTGGACATTCACGTCCGCAGTCACCTGTCGGGTCTCGACTCGACCCAGGTGGCGCTGGTCCGGGCGCGGTGGGAGCGGGAAAAGCGCAAGCGGAGCGAGCCGGCGCCGGCCCCCCGAACCCGCCGAGCCAGGAGCGTCAAGGCGAAAGCGCCGGCTGAGAGCCCCGCGCCGGCGGCCGGGGCGCGCCCCAAGCGGCGACGCCGCACCGCCGCCGAAGTGGCCGAGCGAGAGGCCCAGGAAGAAGAGCGGCGTCGGGAAGCCGCCGCCGCCGCGCTGGCCGATCAGGAGCTCAGGCTGGTCGTCACGCCTGAACCCAAGCCCTCCCTCGAAGAACGAGCTGCGGCACTCTTCAAGGAGCCCGCAGCGATCGAAACCGTCGAGCCTCCGGCGGCCGACGCTTCCGAACCTGGAGCGGTCCCGGCCCAGGCCACTGCGCCGGGCCTCGAAGGCCAGCCGGCCGCGCCGGCGGAGGAACGACCGGAGCCCCTCATTCCGAAGCGCATCCCGCGTCCCGCCGCCGCACAGTGGATCAAGCCCGTCGCCTCCGCCACGCCGGGCATTCAGGCCCCCCGGCCGGTGGCGTCGGCCGCTCCCGGCGAAGCCACCGAAGACCGCCGCCGCGACAAGAAGAAGCGGAAGAAGGGCAAGCGGGGCCAGGTGGACCAGGAAGCCGTCATGGCCAACATCAGCCGGACGCTGGCCTCCCTCAAAGGGCCCGGTATCCGCAAAGGACCCCGGCGGCGCGACGAGGAGGGGGGAAGCCGCGAAGCCGAGGCGCTGCGTCGGGCGGAAGAGGAAGCGCGCGAGCGGACCACGGTCCGGGTCAACGAGTTCATCACGGTCACCGAGTTGGCCGGAATTCTGAACGTGCCGCCCACCCAGATCGTCACGTTCTGCTTCAAGGAACTCGGCATGATGGTAACGGTCAATCAGCGACTGGATTTCGACCAGATCGAGCTGATCTCCGAGGCCTTCGGGTTCCGCGCGGTCCAGGAAGAGGAATACGTGCCGGCGGCGGCCCCGGACGCCGAGGACCAGCCCGAGGATCTCCTGCCGCGTCCCCCCGTGGTGACCGTGATGGGTCACGTGGACCACGGCAAGACGTCACTGCTGGACTACATCCGAAAGGCGAACGTCATCGCCGGGGAGTCCGGCGGGATCACGCAACACATCGGCGCCTATCACGTGCGACTCTCGAACGGGAAGGGCATCACGTTCCTCGATACTCCGGGCCACGAAGCGTTTACCGCCATGCGCGCTCGGGGCGCCCAGGTAACCGATCTCGTGGTGCTCGTCGTGGCGGCGGATGATCAGGTCATGCCGCAAACGGTGGAGGCGATCAGCCACGCCAAGAACGCCGGCGTCCCGATCGTCGTCGCAATCAATAAGATCGACCTCCCCACGGCGAACGTGGAGAAGGTCAAGCGGGATCTGTTGCAGCACGGCGTGGTCACGGAAGAGTTCGGCGGTGACACCATGTCGCAGGCGATCTCGGCCAAGACCGGGCAGGGCATTGACGAGCTGTTGGAGAAGATCCTGTTGCAGGCCGACATCCTCGACCGCCGGGCGAACCCCGCGCGGCCGGCCAAGGGCACCGTCATCGAAAGCGCGCTCGACGCCGGCAAGGGACCGGTAGCCACGGTGCTGGTGCAGACGGGAACGCTCAGGGTCGGGGAGGACTTCATCTGCGGGAACCTGGCCGGACGCGTGCGCGCCCTGATGGACGAGCGGGGGAACCGCGTCGAAGACGCCGGCCCGTCGATGCCGGTCCAGGTGCTCGGCTTCGACGCCGTCCCCCAGGCGGGGGATGGCTTCGCCGTGGTCCCCAACGCGCAGGAAGCACGCGACATCGCGCAGAAGCGGCAGCGGCTCGACCGCGAGGCTCATCATCGCCGGACGAGCCGCGGCGTGTCCCTCGAAGAACTCTCGAAGCAGATCGGCGAGGGGAAGGCCCAAACGCTGCGCATCATCATCAAGGCCGATCAGGGCGGCCCCGCGGAGGCGCTGGCGGACGCGTTCGCGCAGCTGTCGGCTCCCGAGGTGCAGGTGGAGATCGTCCATCGCGGCGTGGGCGCCATCAACGAGAGCGATGTGCTGCTCGCCAAGGCGTCGGAAGCCATCATCGTGGGCTTCCACGTGCGTCCCGACGCCAACGCTCGAGCCGCCGCGGAACGCGAGAAGGTGGACATCCGGACCTATCGGGTGATCTACGAAGCCGTGGAAGACGTGAAGGCCGCGCTCGAGGGCATGCTGGCGCCAGAGCGGCGAGAGGTGGTGTTGGGAGAAGCAGAGGTCCGGCAGACGTTCAAGATCTCGGGCGTGGGGACGATTGCCGGCTGCTACGTACGAAGCGGGACCATCCGCCGGGCGGCCAAGATTCGCGTCGTGCGCGACGGCCTGGTGGTGTACGACGGGCAGATCGGCAGCCTGCGGCGCTTCAAGGAAGATGTTCGCGAAGTGAAGGAAGGTCTCGAGTGCGGCATCGGAGTCGAGAACTTCAATGACGTGAAGGTGGGCGACGTGCTGGAGGTCTATCGAATCGAGGAGGTCGCGCGGACCCTGACGCCCGCCGGTTCCGTCAAGGACGCCTGAGGTGGTCGTCGGCATCGTCACCTGGGAGCTGCACCTGAACGGGTGCCGCTCCCTGAAGGACAAGCGTCAGATCCTGACCAGCCTCAAGGATCGGCTGCACCACCGATTCAATGTGTCCGTAGCGGAAACCGCGCATCAGGATCTGTGGCAGCGGGCGGAGTTGGCCTGCTGCGTCGTGGCCGAGAGTCGCCGACACGCCGAAGCAGTACTCAGCGCCGCCGATCGTCTGGTGGCGGGCGAGCCCCTCGCGAGGATCATAGACTCGGCCACCGCATTCCGATGACCCGACCGTCCCGGTACCGCCCCGAACGCCTGGCCGCGCTGGTACAGGCCGCCGTGGCCGACGCCCTGGCCACCGAGGTCAAGGACCCTCGGGTCGGTTTCGTGACCGTTACCGGCGCCAAGGTCGCATCGGACGCTTCCCTCGCCACGATCCACGTGAGCATCATGGGGTCGGACGAGGAAAAGTCCGCCGCCATGGACGGCCTGAACAGCGCCCGCGGCTTCCTTCGGTCGCGCCTGGCGCGTTCGCTGGCCCTGCGCAATACCCCGGAGTTGCACTTCGTGCTCGATCGCACGCTCGAACGGGCGGCGCACATTGACCGACTGTTGAACCAACTCAAGCGCGACGACTCCGAGCCCTGAACGACGGCCTGCTCCTGGTTGACAAGCCCGCGGGACCGACGTCCCACGATGTGGTAGCCATGGTTCGCCGGGCGCTTCGTACCCGCCGCGTGGGTCATGCGGGAACCTTGGACCCCTTTGCCACCGGTCTGCTGGTGGTCCTCGCGGGCGCGGCCACCAGGCTGGCACGCTACCTGGCGTGTCTGCCCAAGCGCTACGCCGGCGTCATTCGCCTCGGCGTCGTCACGGACACGGACGACCCCACCGGGAACGTGCTCGCCCGGACCGATGCCTGGCGAGAGATCAGCGATCCGGTCCTGGCGCAGGCGATGGCGGCGCTCGCCGGCCGGCGCCACCAGGCGCCGCCCGTCTTTTCCGCCAAACACGTGGCTGGCGAGCGAGCCCACCGGCGGGCCAGACGAGGAGAGTCTGTCCGCCTCCACCCCGTGCCGGTCGAGATCAGCCGGTTCGACCTGGTGCGGCGCCAGGGATCCGAGGTGCAGTTCACCGCGGATGTCTCCAGCGGAACCTACGTTCGCTCGCTGGCCCGCGAGCTGGGGGAGCGGCTGGGCTGCGGCGCGCACCTGGCCTCGCTCCGCCGTACGGCGGTCGGCCCCTTCAGCGTTGACGAGGCGGTACCGCTCGCGCGACACGCGGACGGGCTTGGCCGCGCTCTCCGCCCTCCCCGCGACGCCGTGCGTCACTTGACCGCGGTCACGATTGACGACGCCTCGCGCGCCCATGTCCGTGACGGGCGACCCGTGAGGGTCGCGGCGCCCGACGGCCCCACGGCGCTCCTCGCCGCCGACGGCCGGCTGGTGGCCGTGGCTGACGTGGAGCGCGGCGAGGCGCGCCCCCGCGTGGTACTCCCATCGTGAGCGTCACCGCCAACGGCACCGTCCTGACCGTGGGCAGTTTCGACGGCGTCCACCTGGGCCATCGGCGCGTGCTCGAAGCGATCGCGGAGCGCGCCCGCCGCACCGATCGCCGCAGCGTGCTGATCACGTTCGACCCCCACCCGTTGGAAATCGTCAACCCCGCCGCTGCGCCCCCGCTGCTGACCCTGCCCGCCGAACGCCGCGAGATCCTGGCTCAGAGCGATCTCGACATGGCCGTCTTCCTCCGATTCACCGACACCCTGTCCCATCTGACGCCGGAGCAGTTCGTGCGCTGGCTGCTCGAGCGCTACGCCGTGAAAGAGCTGGTGATCGGCGAGGATCACGGGTTCGGCCGGGGCCGCTCCGGCGACGTGGGCGTGTTGCGACGGCTGGGGATGGCGCTGGGCTTCGAGGTGGACGTCGTGCCACCGGTGACGCTCGATGGGCGATCCGTCTCCTCGAGCCTCATCCGGCGGGCGATTGCCGGGGGCGACCTCGACACCGCGCGTCGCGGCCTGGGGCGGCCATACAGCCTGGCGGCGGCCGTGGTGCCCGGTGCCGGGCGGGGCCGCTCGGTGGGCTACCGCACCATCAACCTCCGCCTGCCGGACCGCCGCAAGCTGCTTCCGCCCGACGGCGTTTACGCCGTGCGAGTGGAGTGGCGGGACGGCCTTGCCGGCGGCATGATGCATCTCGGACCGCGGCCCACCTTCGGCGAGCCGGAGCGTTCCCTCGAGGTTCACCTGCTCGATGTCGAGCCCGACCTGTACGGCGCGGCGGTCAAGGTGTCCTGGATTGCCCGGCTTCGCGATGTGATCCGGTTTCCCTCGGCGGAGGCGCTCAAGCGCCAGCTGGACAACGATTTCCGGGCCGCGCGCGCCGCGTTGACAGCATCCGACACCCCGACTAGTCATTAAGCCCTCTTTCGTCACACCGTCGCCGATTCGCAATGCCCGCAAACATCCGAAACCGGCTCATCGTCATCGGCCTGCTCGTCATCGTCAGCATCGTTGCGCTGTGGCCACGTGACGTCACGATCCGCGCACGCGGCGCGGACGGACGCATGCGGGATACCACCATCGAGCGTATTCCCCTGAAGCAGGGGCTCGACCTCCAGGGCGGCATCCATCTGGCGCTCGAAGTGGACGAGTCCAGAGGGCCGGTCGCGAACCGAACGGACGCCCTCGACCGGGCCCTGCGGGTAATCCGCACGCGGATTGACGAATTCGGCGTTGCGGAGCCGCTGGTGCAGCGGGTCGGAGCCGACCGGATCGTGGTCGAGTTGCCGGGGCTGCGGGACCCGGGCCGCGCCAAGGAGATCGTGCAGCGCTCGGCATTCCTCGAGTTTCGCATCGTGGACATGCAGCGGCAGTTCCAAGACGCCCTCCCCGGCATGGACGCTGCGCTGCGCCGGGCCGGCGTGCGGGCGAGCCCGGGCGCGGCGCCCAGCCCGGTCGCGCAGTTGCTGGGCGCAGACACCAGCAAGCCAGGCGAGGCCCGGGAAGATTCCCTCGCCGTGGGCACGGCGGGCGCGCTCAGTTCGCTGCTCTATCCCGGCGACCAGCCCGGCGAGTTTCTCGTGCGGGAACAGGACTATCCCCACGTGGACAGCCTGCTGCATCACCCGGAGGTGCAACGCCTGATTCCCCGGGGCCTCGAACTGCTGTGGTCCGTGGAGGTGGTCTCGCAGGGTGCACAGTCCTACCGCCCGCTGTACGCCGTGCAGCGAGACCCCATCATCACGGGGGAGTACCTCGCCGACGCGCAGGCGCAGATTGACCAGCTGTACAACCAGGCGGTGGTGAACTTCCAGCTCACGCGAGCGGGCGGCCGCATCTTCTCCCGTGAAACGGGCCGGCACGTGCAGGATTACATGGCCATCGTGCTGGATGGTCGGGTTCAGGGAGACCCGCCCATCATCCGCAGCCAGATCGGACAGCGGGGTCAGATCGAGCTTGGCAGCGCCAGCTTGCAGCAGGCGCAGGACCTCGCACTCGTCCTCCGGGCTGGCGCGCTGCCGACCCCGCTGGTCATCGTCGAGGAGCGAACCGTGGGGCCGAGCCTCGGCCGGGACTCCATTGAAAAGGGCCGGCAAGCGGTCATCATCGCGACGATCGGCGTGATCGCACTCATCGTGGTCTACTATCGGATGGCGGGGGTGCTCGCCGTGGCGGCGCTCTCCTTCTACGTGCTCTTCACCCTCGGGGGACTCGCCAGCCTCGGCGCCACCATCACTTTGCCGGGCCTGGCCGGCTTCGCCCTGTCCATCGGCATGGCGGTGGACGCGAACGTGCTGGTGTTCGAGCGCATCCGCGAGGAGCTGGCACAGAACAAGACCGTCCGCGCCGCCGTGGACGGCGGGTTCCTGCACGCCATGCCGGCCATCGTGGACTCGAACCTGACCACGGTGCTTACCGCCCTGTTCCTCTTCCAGTTCGGTACCGGACCGGTGAAAGGCTTCGCGGTCACGCTGATCGTCGGCATTATCGCGTCCTTCCTCTCGGCGGTCTTCGTGACCCGTACGTTCATGCTGATCTGGATTCAGCGTCGCGGAGGGGCCAAGGAGCTGCCGATCTGATGATTCGCATCTTCGCCAACGCCAACTACGACTTCCTCCGTGTTCGTCGGGTGGCGTACGTTATTACGGCTGCCGTGGCGGCCCCCGGCCTCGTGAGCCTCGCCGTGCGCGGGGTCAACTACAGCATTGATTTCACCGGTGGCACCCTGATCGAGCTGCAGGCCCAGAGCCCCGCGATCGGTGACGCCAGTCTGCGTCAAGCGCTTGCGGCGAGCGGCTTCCCCGGCGCGGAGATTCAGACCTTCGGCGCACCCAACGAGTGGGTGATTCGGGCGCGGCTCGAGGAGACGCCGGCGGCGGGGGCGGAATCAACCGAGCGCACGGCCATCGCCGTGGACTCGGCCCTGGTGCGCGCGTTCGGGCCGGGCACGTATACGATCGTGCGCCGGGAGGGCGTCGGACCCAAGGTGGGGGGCGAACTCCGCCAGAAGGCCCTGGCGGCCATCCTGCTGTCCTTCCTCGGCACGCTGGTGTACCTCGCGTTTCGCTTCGAATGGCGTTTCGGCGTGGGGGCGGTCGCCGCCACGGGGCACGACATCCTGTTGACCTTGTCGTTCATCGCACTGTTGGACATCGAGGTCAGCCTGGTGGTCGTGGCGGCCATCCTGACCATCGTGGGATACTCCCTCAACGACACCATCGTCGTGTTCGACCGCGTCAGGGAA
>CAZVKD010000007.1:0-13229 GCA_964627675.1 uncultured Gemmatimonadaceae bacterium | reverse complement strand
ACCGCCGCCAGCACATGATGGAGATCCTCAACCTGAGCGTGAACGAAACCTTGCCGCGCACGCTGATGACGGGAACCACCACGCTGCTGGCCACGTTGGCATTGCTGATGTTCGGACCGGCGAGCATTCGCGGGTTCGCCGGCGTCATGACGTTCGGGATCGTGGTCGGCACCTTCTCGTCGATTTACATTGCCTCGCCCATTCTGCTGGCCATCGAGCGGAAATGGCCGGGTGAGGACGCGCGCGGCGCCCGGGCGCTCGCGCCCCGAGCCGCGATCGTGCCCAGCAGGCAACCGGCGTCCTGAACCCGCAGCCGCGGTGGATCGTCCGCCCGAGGTCGCCAGGCCAGCGCCGGGTCCGCTGGTGGACACACACTGTCACCTTGCCGATTCCGCCTTCGACGCGGACCGCGGCGACGTTCTGGCACGGGCGCGGGCGGCCGGCGTCGCGCACGTCGTCATCATCGCCGACTCCATCGAGACCACCGTGCGTTGCCGGGACCTGGCCGAAGCACATGGCCTCTCCGCCACCGCCGGCGTGCATCCGCATCATGCCTCGACCTGGTCGGCGGACGCCGCCGCTCGAGTGGCGGATGCGCTGGCCCACCCGGCGGTGGTTGCCGTGGGGGAGACGGGGCTCGATTACCACTACGACCACTCACCGCGGCCGGCGCAACGGCAGGCATTCGAGGCCCAGTTGCGCCTGGCAGCGGACCACCGGCGGCCCGTGGTGGTGCACGGCCGCGAGGCCGACGCGGACCTGGCGCAACTGATGCGGGAATGGGGGCGCGCCGTTCCCGCGCTCGTGCTCCATTCCTTCAGCTCCGGCCCGGCCGTGTTCGAGGCCGGCGTGGAGGTCGGTGCGTATTTCTCGTTCAGCGGCATGATCACCTTTCGCAATTGGGCGCACGCCGACCGGGTCGCCGGATGCCCGGGCGAGCGCCTGTTGCTCGAGACCGATGCGCCCCACCTCGCGCCGGCGCCCATGCGGGGGCGCCGCAACGAGCCGGCCTTCGTCCAGTACGTGGCTCGGCGAACCGCGGAGATCCGGGGCGATTGGCCCGAGACCATCGCCCGGCTTACCACGATGAACGCCGCGCGCTGCTTCGGCTCGCGCATTCGCGTCACGGCCCCCTGAAGAGGACCCATGACTCGCACCGTTCCCACCGACATCGAGATCGCACAAGCCGCCAAGCTCCGGCCCATTCGTGACGTGGCCGCCGACCTCGACCTCGCGCCGGATGAACTCGTGCTCTACGGCGACTCGAAGGCGAAGGTGCGGCTGGACGCCATCGAGCGCCGGCAACGGCGGGGCCGTCTCGTGCTGGTCACGGGCATCAATCCCACGGCGGCCGGGGAGGGGAAATCCACCGTCACGGTCGGGCTCGCCCAAGCCTTGCGCCGGATGGGCATCCGCGCGGTGCTCTGCCTGCGCGAACCCAGCCTCGGGCCGGTCTTCGGCGTCAAAGGCGGGGCGGCCGGCGGAGGGTACGCGCAGGTGGTGCCCATGGAGGACATCAATCTTCACTTCACCGGTGACTTCCACGCGATCGCGTCGGCGCACAACCTGCTCTCCGCCATGCTGGACAATCACCTCCATCACGGCAACGCCCTGGGCATTGACGCCAGGCGCATCACCTGGCCGCGAACCATAGACATGAACGACCGTGCGCTGCGCAGCATCGTGATCGGCCTGGGCGGTACCCTGGGCGGCGTCCCGCGTCAAGAGCACTTCGTGATCATCCCCGGCAGCGAGATCATGGCGGTGATGGCGCTCGCCCGAAGCCTGGATGACCTGCAGCAGCGGCTGGCGCGCATCATCGTGGCAGCCACCTACGACGGCCAGCCGGTGCGCGCCAGGAATCTCAAGGCCGAGGGGGCCATGACGCTCCTGCTCAAGGACGCGTTGATGCCGAACCTGGTCCAGACCCTGGAAGGCGGCCCCGCGTTGGTACACTGCGGTCCCTTCGGCAACATCGCGCACGGGTGCAATTCCGTCACCGCCACGGAGCTGGGACTTCGCGTGGCGGACCTGGTAATCACGGAGGCAGGGTTCGGCGCCGACCTCGGTGCCGAGAAGTTCTTCAACATCAAGTGCCGCGTCGCCGGACTCACGCCCGAGGCGGCGGTGATCGTGGCCACCGTGCGGGCGCTCAAGCTCCATGGCGGTGCTCCCAAAGACCGGCTCGCGCACCCCGACCCCGTCGCGACCGAGCGCGGCTTCGCCAACCTCGAGCGTCACGTTCGCAACCTGGCGAAGTTCCGTGTGCCCGCCGTCGTGGCCATCAATCGGTTCACCACCGACGCCGATGCCGAGCTCGACGTCATCCGCTCGGGCTGCGAGCGCCTCGGCGTTCCCGTGGCGTTGTGCGAAGTGTGGGAAAAGGGCGGCGCCGGCGGCACGAACCTGGCCGAGACGGTGCTGGACATCCTGGCCAGGGGGAACGCGGCCTTCCAGCCGTTGTACGACGAACGACGCCCCGTCGCGGAGAAGATCCAGATCATCGCGCAAGAGATCTACGGCGCCGACGGCGTGGACATCGCCCCCAAGGCCGATCGCGCCATCAAGCAACTCGGCGAGTTCGGACTGGCCCAGACCCCGGTCTGCATGGCGAAGACGCAGTATTCCTTCACGGATGACGCGTCTCGCCTGGGCGCGCCCTCAGGGTTTCGCCTGGCCATCCGCGACGTGTATCCCTCGGCGGGGGCGGGGTTCGTCGTGGCGCTGGCGGGAGATATCATGACCATGCCGGGGCTGAGCAAGTCGCCCGCCGCAGAGCGCATTGCGGTACACCAGGACGGGCGGATCGAAGGACTGTTCTGAAGAAGGTGACCCACCTTTCGCAGGAGCCACGTGATGTCCCTCAGCGTCGTCGCCACGCCCAACGCGCCCCGAGCCATCGGGCCCTACTCCCAGGCATTGATCGCGGGCAACCTGGTGTTTACCGCCGGACAGATTGCCCTGGACCCCGCCACCATGGAACTGGCGCCCGGCGGCATTGCCGAACAGACTGATCGCGTGCTCAAGAACCTCGCCGCCGTACTCCAGCAGGCCGGCTGCGGACTCGGGCACGTGATCAGGACCACGGTGTATCTGGTGGACATGGGGGACTTCGCCGCGATGAACGAGGTGTACGGGCGACACTTCGGTGAGCACCGTCCGGCACGGTCAACGGTCGCAGTCGCCGGCCTTCCCAAACGCGCCCGCGTGGAAATTGACGCGATTGCGCTACGGCAGCCGTGATTTCGGGGGTGGATTGGGCCTGGTGGCCTGCTCGGTCTTCAAAACCGCAGGGAGACGCCAGCGGCGTCTCCGGTGGGTTCGATTCCCACCCGCTCCCGCCACGCGCCGCCTGGCGCTGCTGATCGCGCTGGGATTGGGGGCGACCAGCAGCCCTTTCCTCCAACCGGCCGAGGCCCAGATACCGATTCCCAACGTCCCGCGCCCACCCGGACGACGCGACTCGCTCGGCCTCGACACGGTGAAGGTCCCCGTGTTTCGCGTCCCTCCGCCAACGCCTCCGTTGCTGGCCATGGCGCGCTCGATGGTGCTCCCGGGATGGGGGCAGGCGGCACTACGACGTCGCGGGACCGGCGCCTTCTTCGTGTTCTGGGAGGGCGTGACGCTTACCATGACGGTCAAAACGTCGCGCCAGCTGAGCTACATGCGGGCCACCGGGCACGAAGCCGCGGACGAGAAGGCGCAGGAACTACAGGATTGGGCCGTGTTGCTGGTGTTCAACCATCTGACGGCGGGCGCCGAGGCCTTCGTGTCGGCCGTGCTGTGGGACTTCCCCGCCGAGATCGCTCCCGAACGCCTTCCCAGCGGCGACGCCGGGCTCGCGATACGCGTGCCTATTCGAATCGGCACAGCGCCGGCCCCGACTCGGTGACCATGGCATATCGTCCGCCGTCCGCCCACGCACCAGGGTTGAGATACCAGCGCCGCTCTCCGAGGCGCTCCAGCACGGCGCGATGCGTGTGGCCCAGCACGAGGAGTTCCAACTCCGGTTCTCGCGAGAGAACCTCGCGCGCTCGGATGGCCTGTCGCGCTGCGGCGCGGTCAAGCTCCGCCTGTGAGCGCGTGCGTTCCGCAAGCCGGCGCGAAAAGGACTGGATGGCCCAAAACGCCAGGTCGGGAGGGGCGAGCCGGACGGCGGCGGACGTGATCGGCTGGTGCGCCAGCGCGCGCACCAGCCGGACGAGCAGGCCGTCAGCGCTGTCGCCGTCACCGTGCGCCAGGCGCGCTCGAAACCCCGCCAGGATCAAGTCCGCACCCCGGGGATGGAACTCCGCACCCATTTCCCGGGTCCAGAAGTCGCCTCCCCAGCGATCATGATTGCCCCCGATCACCGTCAGCCGCACGCCCCGCGCCCTGGCCTGCGACAGGGCCGTCAGCGTCGGGAACGCCTCACGCGGGATGACGGATCGGTATTCGAACCAGAAATCGAAGAGATCCCCCATGACCACCAGGTGATCGCCATCCCCGGGAATGGTTCGCAGAAACGCATGCAGCCGGCCGGCGGAGTCCCGATTCGCCGGCCCCAGGTGCGCATCGCCAACCAGCACGACCCTGGCGGCCATGGGCGGCAGTATACGGGCGACGGCGGCACCTCGACAGGCTTCGCGTTGACGATCCCTCGCGGGCTCGCCTATCATGGCAGGGCCATCGGACCGGATCGGCCGTGACGCCCACGCCCGCGCTCGTTTCGGCGGTGGACCTTCGCGTACGGTATGCGGAGACCGACCAGATGGGCGTGGCGTACCACACCCATTATCTGGTGTGGTGCGAAGTGGCTCGCACGGAACACATGCGCCGACTCGGCGTTCGATATCGCGACCTCGAGGAAAGGGGCATGTTTCTCGCCGTGGTCGAAGCCCATGTCCGCTATCGCGCGGCGGCACGCTACGACGACCTCATCGCGGTGCGATGCTGGCTGCGTGACGTCGCCAGCCGGCAGGTGACGTTCGGCTACGCCATTGACCGGCCCGCCGACGGGCAGTCCATCGCCCTCGCGCAGACCACCCTCATGGCGCTCACTCGCTCGCACGCACTGATGTCCCTTCCCGAGCCGGTGCGCCGGAAACTGCTGACCGCCGAGGACCCCGTCCGGATGCCGTTTTAAGTGTTGACAAGTCAAAGACTTGCGCTTGACCGGCACAAGAGACTCTCCTATTATGGACTTGCCTGTGGCGCGTGTGCGGCGGTGCTGTCCTGCGCTGCGGGCATTGCGAGCATCGCCCCCGAAGATCTGGCTCCGGCGGTGAGTGGATTGGCTCGCGCCTGGCAGGCTCAGTTCGTTCCAGATGGCTATCGGCGTTATGAATTGCGCTGGCGGTTCTTCACGCCGAAAGGATCAACGGCAGGGCGCGCTGTCGTTCGGATAGCGCCCCCGGACTCGTTGCGGTTCGACTATCGGGGGCCCTTCGGTCGCTCCGGGGCCGCGTTACTTCTCGGCGATTCCCTGGTGTGGGCCGAGCCCGAAAAGGATGTCCGGGAACTGATCCCCATGGCTCCGCTGTTCTGGGCGGCGCTGGGTATTCCATTGGCCCCGTCGGAGAGTTCGACCATACTGACGCGGCAGGACGCCAACCAGCGGGCGTGGCGAGTCATCGCGAGCACGGATACGCTCGATCTGGTCCACTTTCCCCACGGGCCGGCCCGGCTGCTCGCGCAGCTTCGCAGGGAGGGTATCGCTGCGACCACCGAGGTACGGTTCGGCGCCATTGGGGTACCAACCCAGGGCAAGATCAGGTTTCCCCGGGACGGAGCGGCCTTCATCTTCACGGTCGAGCGGGTGGATTCGACGGCGGTCTTCGATGCGGCGACTTGGCGGCGTCCCTAGGCTCTGGTCAGCGTGGCTGCTGAGCGTCTCGGGGTGCGTGTACGGATTCGCGGGAGGCGGCCTTCCGCCCCATGTGCGCACCGTCGCTGTCGTGCCGTTCGACAACCAGACCGCCGATCCCGCGCTGACGCAGGAGGTGACCGATGCGGTGCGTGAGGCCATGGAACGCCGCCTCGGGCTCCGGGTCGCGGGCGAAGAAACCGCTGACGCGCTGGTGCGTGGCAGCATTACACAATACGAAGCGGGCATTCCGCTCTCCGTGCAGCCGGGGGACGAGACGCGCGCCTACCAGGTCACCCGGCGACGCGTGCAACTGCGGGTCAACGTCGAGATTATTGACCAGCGGGCCGGTCGGCCACTGTGGCAACGATCGGGACTCATGGTGGACGGTGAGTACGAGCCGCCGAACGAAGCCGAGGGACGACAGCTCGCCCTGCGCAAACTGGTGAACGACATCGTGGATGGAGCCCAGTCCCAATGGTAGTCGGCGTCCGTGGGCGCAGCGGTCGGGTGAAGATCGGTTGCCTGCTGAGTCTGCTGGTCGCGGCGGCCGCCGCGTACTACAGCATGGACGGCATACGCGTGTATTTCCGCTACTGGCAGCTCAAGGACGAGATGCGATCGGTCGCGCGGCTCGCGCCGGGGCTGGATGACGCCACCATTCACCGCCGCCTGCGCGCCAAGGCCGAGGCTCTCGACCTCCCGTCGTCAGCGCACCGCTTCACGATCCGGCGACTTGCCCGGCCGCGCGAGATTCGCATCAGTACGTCGTACGACGACACGGTGCGGCTGCCGTTCTACCAGTACACCTTCCGCTTCAAGCCCGAAGTGCGCGCGCCGCTGTGACGCCGATCGCCCGTGCCGCGCCCTGACGGCCGCGCGGCGTCCGCGATCCGCGACGTGCGGTTGGAGCGCGGCGCCAACCCGTACGCGGAAGGCTCCTGTCTGGTGCGCGCCGGCGGGACGCTCGTCCTGTGCACGGCCAGCGTTGAAGAGGGTGTGCCCGCCTGGCGCCGCGGCCGGGGCGAGGGCTGGCTCACGGCGGAGTATGCCATGCTGCCCCGCGCCACCACCGAGCGCACGCCGCGCGAGCGGACCGGCGCCGGCGGCCGGACGCAGGAGATCCAGCGCCTCATCGGCCGCAGCCTGCGAGCCGCGCTCCGCACCTTCGCGTTTGGTGAGTTCACCCTTCGGCTCGACTGCGACGTCCTCCAGGCCGACGGTGGCACGCGCACGGCGAGCATTACCGGAGCGGCGGTGGCCCTCGCCGACGCCTGCGCCTGGCTCGCCCGGCATCGTGGCGTCCCCAACCCGTTCGGCTCGCTGGTGGCCGCCGTGTCCGTCGGCATGGTGGAGGGCGAGCCGCGCCTGGATCTCAGTTACCAGGAGGATCGCGTAGCGTCGGTGGACGCCAACGTGGTGATGGCCCATCCCGATCGCTACGTGGAGGTACAGCTCACGGCGGAAGGAGCGCCGTTTTCCCGCGCCGAGCACGACGCCATGTTGGCCCTCGCCGACAGCGGAATCTCCCAGTTGTTCGCGACGCAGCACCGGGCGCTGGGGTGGTGACGGCGCAACTCCTCGTCGCCACGCGGAGCGCCGGCAAGCGCCGGGAAATCGAAGCCATACTTGCCGGCATCAACCGCGTCATCGTGTTCCCCGACGACCTCGGACTGTGGGAGCGTCCCGAAGAGGCCGGGCTCGAGGTGGCCGACTCCTTCGAAGTCAACGCTCGGCGAAAGGCGGACTACTTCGCTCGGCTCACGGGGCTCGAGACCGTGGCCGAGGACTCCGGCCTCGAAGTGTTCGCGCTGGGCGGGGCCCCGGCCGTCCGCTCGAAGCGCTTCGCGGGCTACACCGGACCGCCGGACGGCATTGACGCCGCGAACAATCAAGAGCTGCTGAAGCGCCTCGCCGGCGCGCCGCCAGAGCGACGGCGGGCGCGATACCGGTGTGTGGTGGTGTACCTCGCATCGGCGGGCGCCGCCCCGCAGGTGTTCGACGGCATCGCCACCGGCTGCGTGCTCGAGGCCCCGCGCGGCGCCGGCGGATTCGGGTACGATCCGCTGTTCCTATCCGACGACCTGGGGAAGAGCTTCGGCGAGGTGGAGCCGGCTGAGAAGCACGCCGTCAGCCACCGGGGCAGGGCCTTTCGCGCCTTCGCCGAATGGCTGAAGAATCAGGGGACCTGAGAACGGTTGCCGCGTACGTCTTGTTCCCGACGGCCTTGTCCGTTATCCGTTCTCCGCTGTCCAGATCGCATCCGTTGATGGCCTCGGGGCGTGGCGCAGGCCGGTAGCGCGCCTGGTTTGGGACCAGGAGGTCGCCGGTTCAAATCCGGCCGCCCCGACTCATCCTCACGGTGCGCGGCGCCACCGGTGGGGGATCAGTGCACCACGCTCGCGCGGCGCCGGCACCGGAGTAGCGAGGCCAGGAGCGAGCCGGCCGACACCTGCCTCGCAACCGCCGCGCTGATCGCGCTGGCGGCGCCCGTCCAGCCGCGACGCAACGCACCAGCACACGCGGCGTCGAATTGGGTTCCGCTGGCGCTCTCGATTTCCAGAAGTGCCTGGGCCGGCGGGGCCGGCTGAGGCCGGTAGGGGCGGGGCTGGGTCATCGCGTCGAACGCGTCCGCCACCGCCACGATGCGCGCCTCGAGAGGGATGGCCTCGCCCGCCAGCCCATCGGGCTGCCCCCTGCCGTCGGGGCGCTCGTGATGCCACCGGACAATCCGCACGACCGCGGGGAAGCGCCGGCCCAGCGGGGCCACGATCCCGGCGCCGATGGTCGTGTGCCTCATCACGCGACAATACTCCTCGCGCGTCAGAGGGCCCGGTTTCGTGAGCAGCGCGCAGGGCACCCGCACCTTTCCGATGTCATGCAGCAGGCCGCCCAGTCGAACCAGTCGCACCGCTGCCTCCGGAAGCCCAAGTTCCCCTGCCAGGGCCGCGCTGAGCAAAGAGACTCTGATGCAATGCTGCGCCGTGAACGGATCCGTCCGATCGAGCACCCCAATGGCGTCGCCCACCACCCGCCAGACCGAGGAGTGCCATGCGGCGTGAGCCTTGAGGGTGCGCTCCCGCCAGCGGACACCACGCTGCGGCAGCCAGCCCCTGCCAACGACTGAAACGATTCGTTCCATTGTCGGAGTCCAATCATTCTGTTGCAGTGGTGCGTCGCGTGCCTCCTTCACACTACGGCAACATGCGAGCCAAGTCACAGTCGCCTGTAAGTATCGCAGTTGCAATCGGTTGCGTTACTTGCCAGTAATCTCTTGAGCGGTACGTTTTGTGCTAGCTGAGCAATAGCGGATCAGCGAACTTTCCGTGGGCGACTATCCCGGGAGGGCACTCTCCTTGGGCGTGACGCGGGTTTTCATTGTGGAGCTCTCCCGGGCGTTTGCCGACGTCTGGGGACAGATCCCCGGCCCAGGCGTGGTCGTCGCGTTCCTCGACCCAGACGACCCCTGCGTTCAGGCCCCAGATGTCGCGGCGGTCGTTCTGGCGGCCGGGGGAGCCGAGCAGGAGGCCCGGGCATGGATGGACGCCCAACGAGAAGGCCTTCGCTGCCCCGTGCTGGTCGTCGGTGCAGACCCCGGCCGCCGGACCGCCACGTCGTTGGTGAGTCGCGGCGCGACTGACTACTTCGCCCTTCCCGAAGACCTGGAACTCCTGCGTAACACGCTCGGCGCAGCCGTCGAACGTCACCGCCATCAGCTTCAGCGAGCCGAGCAATTGCAGGTGCAGGCCAAGGATCAGGCCTTCGCGGCACTTGTGGGAGACAGCGAATCCCTCAAGACCGCCCTGGCCCGGGCCGCCATGATCCTCCAGCGCAGAGACGCCACCGCACTCATCGTTGGCGAAACCGGAACCGGCAAGGAACTCCTGGCCCGGGCGATTCACGACGGCGGGCCCCGGCGGGGAGCTCCGTTCGTCGCCGTCAACTGCTCGGCGCTCCCCCAGGGGCTGGTGGAATCGGAGCTGTTCGGTCACGAGCGCGGTGCGTTCACGGACGCTCACGCCGCAAAGCCGGGCCTGTTCGAAGTGGCGGACGGCGGGACGCTGTTTCTCGACGAGGTCGGCACGCTTCCCCTCGAGGTCCAGTCGAAGCTGCTCCGCGTCCTGGACGACAAGACGATTCGACGAGTCGGCGGCACCAGGGGCCGAACCGTGGACGTCAGGATCATCGCCGCCACCAACGAAGACCTCGATCGCGCGGTGGCGCACGGCGCCTTTCGCAGCGATTTGTACTTCAGGCTGAGCGTCATCGTGCTGCGCCTCCCTCCACTGCGCGAACGGGGCGACGACGTCATCCTCATCACCGGAGCGCTCCTCCAATCACTGGCCGCGCAACACGGACTGCCGGTTCCCCCACTGACGACCGAGATACGGCAGGCACTTCGGGGCCACCATTGGCCAGGCAACATCCGTGAACTGAAGAACGCCGTCGAGCGCGCCCTGCTGCTTTCTCCACCCGGTCAACTGCGCCCCGGCGAATTGCTCCCTCCGGGAGAGCCAGACGAATCTCGCGGCGGACCAATCCCGTTTCCGGCGCCGCTGCGCGAGATCACCCGAGCCGCCGCGCTCCTCATGCTCGAACAGTGTCGAGGCAACCGAAGCCACGCGGCCGAACGCCTGGGTGTTTCGAGACAACGGCTGCGGCGGCTGATTCAAACAGGTCAGGCGGACTGAGAAAAACGAGACGCATGGAGTGGTTCGAAATTGACCACCTGGCACGGATTGAACCCCGCTCCCCAGCCGAGACGGAACCATCAATCTCATTGCCGCGCAACACGTTACAGCGCGCTTCCGAACAGGCATATGGTATGCGAACCAATCGGCAGTGCCGAGTCCGTGTCGCACGTCCGGGACAGGGCCGGGCGAGCAACCGGTCGAAGGAGGTAGCGGGATTGTCAACCTCGGGAAAGGAGGCTGTATGCGTAGGGCCCTGAACGCATGGTTGATCGGTGTCGCGCTCGGAGCGCTGGCGTGCTCGGAGCCCAATGGGCTCTCGCGACCGAATGCCGTGCTGGAGGGCCGGCCCGAAGCCGCAATGCACTTCCTTCGATGGCCTGCGGAACCAGGACCTGCCCGGTTTGCTGTGGTTTCATCGCGTCGTGAGCACGCCTTCGCGGCTGCGAGCGCCGAGCCAGCCCTGCTGGAGCGTTACGAGCTGAGCTTTTGGGCGGTGCAGGGCCGCGCCACCGCCGTGGGAATTGACTACGTGAGCGGGGGCGAGTCCGTGCCGTTCCTGCGACTCGTCCTGCCACAAGACGCATTGCTGAAACGGCCCGACGGATCACCCATCCTCCCCGGGGATTCGGTGCTCATCTCGCTCAGCCTGGACTCGTCGCTGGTTCGAGTGCACTTCGAACCGTCCGGCCTGGTCTTCAGTCCGACCAGTCCTCTTCTGGTGGACGTGTATTACGGCGCCGCTGAGCAGGATCTGGATGGGGACGGAGACGTGGACGAAGCGGACCGGACTATCCGCGAGCAGCGACTGGGAGTGTGGTATCAGGAGTTGCCCGGCCTGCCCTGGCAGTCGGTGCCGGCGCTTCACGACGCGGCCGCGTTACATCTGTCGGTTACGCTGTTCCACTTCTCGGGTTACGCCGTCTCCTGGTAGCATGGACTACCGGCAACCACTTATGCAGCTGCGGCAAGCGATCCACTATTCGGACACGGGACAGCACGCGGCGGTGCTCACGTTGCTCAGTGGCGCGCCGCAAGAGGAGCTCGAGAGCTCGCCCATGCTGACGCTCCTGTGCGGTATCGCATATGCGCGGCTGGGGCGACACGGCGAGGGTGCTCGATGGGTGGAGACGGCGCTGCGCAAGGCCCGCGAGCGCGGGGACCGCGCGGTCGAGGCTCGCGCGCTCAACGTGTGGGGCGCCATCGCGCTGGAGAGCGGCAACACCGAGGACGCGGCGATGCGCTTTTCCCAGGCCCTGGCCGAAGCCCGCCGCGACAGCGATCACGCCACCGTCGGCCGGGCCTGCAACAACCTGGGCATCGTGGCAAACCTGCAGGGCGATCACGGGCGGGCCGTCGGCTTCTTCACGATGGCGATTACCGCTTTCGAGCAGGCCGGCATTCCCCGAGGCATGGCCGAAGCGCACCACAACCTCGCTCGCAGCTATCGCGAGCAGGGCAATCTCGAGCGCGCGCTGGAGCACGCCGACGAGGCCGTGCGTCAGGCGGATGTCTCGGGAGACCTGGCGTTGTCAGCGCAGGCACGCGCCGGCCGGGCGGAGATCAGGATCCAGGGCGGGGATGCGCCGGTCGGGTTGCGCGAAGTGTCTCAAGCGCTCCAGAAGCATCGCGAGCTGGGCGACGTAGTGGGCGAAGCGGAGGACCTGCGCGTGCTCGCCCTGGCCCTCACGCGGTCCGAAAGCCCCGGCGAGGCTGAGCCGCTGTTCCAGACCGTCATCGAGAAGGCGGAGCAGCAGGGTCGCCCCCTTCTTGCGGCGGAGGCTCGGCGGGACCTGGCGCGACTGCTGGCTGCTGCGGGCCGCCACAGCGAGGCGCGTGACACCGCGCTGGCCGCGCGGGCCGGCTTCAGCAAACTGGGCGCGGCCGCCGAAATCCGAAAACTGGATGACCTGGTGAACGTGCGCCTTTCCCCCCGATAACGCCGTCATTACAAATCGTTAAACCCTAACGTCACCGCCGGCGGCGGCCTTGCGGCCGCCCCCGGGCTTCATGAGCTTGCACCCGCGCGCCCGTAGCTCAGGTGGAAGAGCATCGGCCTTCTAAGCCGAGGGTCGGGGGTTCGAATCCTCCCGGGCGCATCCCCATGGGGGCGGACCTGCCGCGCTCGAACCGTGATCGAGCAGAGAAGCGCCCGGGCAACGGTCCGTGTCGGGAAGTCGTATTCTGTTGGAAAGCGGGCGCCACCCACTCAGCGGTTCCGGAGGTCGCCTTGCCACGGTCGTGGTTCCCCCCTGCCAGTCGGTTCGTGCCTGTCGTTGCGGCGTTCGTCTTCAACACGGGGTCGCCACTCGGCTCGCTGTCAGCTCAGGAACTGGAGCCGCCGCCATCCCGGACAATCCGGCCCCATTCGGGGGACGGCCGCCTGGAGATCGTCGCCGTGCCCCTCACCCGCCCGATCGCGCTGGACGGTCGGCTGGACGACGCGATCTGGCGCGAGACAGAGCCCGTCGGTGACTTCTCGCAAGCCGAACCCGACGAGGGAGCGCCAATCAGCGAGCCGACCCTCGTGTGGGTCGCGTTCGACCGCGAGTTCCTCTATGTGGCAGCGCAGTGCACCGACCAGCCCGGCGGTATCGTCATCAACGACATCCGAAAGGATTTCGCCAAGGAGAATCAGGATGTCTTCGAGGTGATCCTCGACACCTTTGGCGACCGGCGGAACGGATATGTCT
>CAZVKD010000006.1:0-26307 GCA_964627675.1 uncultured Gemmatimonadaceae bacterium | reverse complement strand
CGGCCAGCCCGAGCAGCGGCAGCATGGCCGCGCCCAGTCCGAGATAGCGCCACAGGACGTCGCCCACGAAGCGGCCCGCGGGGCCGGTCACGTCGAGCGGTAGCAGGGTGAGTGCGACGAACACGCCCAAGAGCAGCGCGACGATGGCGATCAGCTCACGGCGGTGGCGCTGGGACAGAGCCATGTCAGCTTTGCTGGTTGACCACGATGTGACGCTGCTCGAAGCGGGGCACGACGTCGAACCGGTCCGCCTCGGTGGCCGCGAGCACGTCCGCGCGGAAGCCTTTCGAGCGGAGGTCGCGCGCGGCGCCGCTGGCCGACACCGGCGTCTTCCACCGCGCGCCGTAGCGTCGCGCCAGGTCGCGGGATGCCATCGCCGCGTCGTTGCATTCCGCCCCCCGGCGCGAGCCGGGAGGCAGCACCACCTGGACGAAGCGGCCCGCGGCGTACGCGTCCTCCAGGGCGAACAGCCCCTGTCGTCCCGCGCATAAAATGACCAGTTCTCCCGCCTCTTCCAGCGCCCGGCGGGCGGCTTCGGCCGCCGCCGAGAAGTTCACGGCGGCGGCGAGCAGCACCGGCCGGCCAGCCTCGGCGGCGAGCAGGGCGGGCGTCCCGTTGGTGGTGGCCATGACCAGCGTCTTACCGGCGACGCGCTCAGGCAGCATCTCCAGCGGGGAGTTGCCCAGCGCGAAGCCCGGAATGGGGAGCGTCTGCCGCTCGCCCGCGAGCAGCACGTCATCCCGCTCGAGGTTCTGGGCCAGCTGTAGCGCGCCATCCGGCGACGCCGCCGGCAGCACCGCCCGCGCCCCGTGCGCCAGCGCCGTGACGATCGTGGTCGTGGCCCGTAACACGTCAATCACCAGCACCGGCTTGTTCGCCATGGCCGTGGGCGGCACGGCCCCAGGGGTGAAATAGACGGCCAGCTTCATTCGCTGGACTGGAACAACTCCGGGGCATGCTGGAGGAATTTCGTGTCCACGTCGCCCGATTGGAATCGGGGGTGGTGGATCACGCGGCGCAGGAACGGGATCGTGGTGGGCACCCCCTCGACGATGAAGGAATCCAGCGCCTGACTCATGCGCGCCAGCGCCTCTTTGCGCGTGTTCCCGTGCACGATCACTTTCGCCAGCAGCGAGTCATAGTACGGCGGCACGGTGTACCCCGCATAAATATGCGTGTCCACCCGGACCCCCGGCCCGCCCGGCGGATGATAGACGGTGATGGTGCCGGGCGCTGGCTGGAAGTTGCGCGCGGGGTCTTCGGCGTTCACCCGGCACTCGATCGCGTGGCCGCGGACCCGGTTGCCTCGGAGCGTGAGGTTGCAGGGCTCGCCCGCGGCGATGCGGATCTGTTCCTTCACCAGGTCGAAATTGGTCACCATCTCGGTGACCGGATGCTCCACCTGAAGGCGGGTGTTCATTTCCATGAAGTAGAAGCAGCCGTCGGCGTCCAGCAGAAACTCCACCGTTCCCGCGCCGATGTACCCGATGTGACTCGCGGCCGCCACGGCGGCCCCGCCCATCCGGTCTCGCAGGGGCTGATCCAGCGCGGGGCTCGGCGCTTCCTCCACCAGCTTCTGGTGGCGTCGCTGCACCGAACAGTCGCGCTCGCACAGGTGGATAACCTTGCCCCGCTTGTCCCCAATGACCTGGATCTCCACGTGTCTGGGGCGTTCCAGATAGCGCTCGAGGTACACCTCGGGATTCCCGAACGCCGCCAGCGCCTCGTTGCGCGCCAGCCCGAACGCCTGGGCGAACCCGTCGGCGTCCGCGGCCACGCGCATGCCCTTCCCGCCCCCGCCCGCCGCCGCCTTGATGATCACGGGGAAGCCAATCTCTTTGGCAACGCCGAGCGCCTGGTCGGGATCGGAGATGGGTCCCGGGGAACCGGGCACCACGGGGATCCCCAGTTCTCGCGCCAGCTTTCGCGCCGCCGCCTTGTCGCCCATGAGGCGGATCTGCTCCGCGGTGGGACCAATGAACGTGATGTTCGAACCGGCGCACGCTTCGGCGAACTCGGCGCTCTCGGCCAAAAAACCGTAGCCCGGATGAATGGCGTCGGCGCCGGTGATCTCGGCTGCCGCGATCAGCGCCGGGATCCGGAGATAGGACAGGCGGGACGGCGGCGGGCCGATGCACACGTCATCGTCGGCGAACCGCACGTGCAGCGACTCGCGGTCCGCCTCGCTGTAGACGGCCACGGTTTCGATCCCCAATTCGCGGCAGGCGCGGATCACCCGAAGGGCGATTTCCCCGCGGTTGGCGATCAGGACCTTCTTGAACATGGGGCGTGGGAACCGGGCGTCAGCGGCGCTCGAGGGGTCCATGGCGGACCCGTGGCTCCGCACGGCGTCGCCGGGCTCCGGAGAGCGAGCGAGCGTAACGTGGTCTCGCCCTGCGGGGCGGGCACACGATCCTGGGTCGGCACAGCGCAGAGGACGCCCGCCGGGCGCGGGCCTCCCCGGTGCACGATGCTACCGTATCCCCCCCGAGCCGCTCACCTCCTCCGCGAACGTTCGATCCGAGGTCCCCTCGATCCCGCTCACCTTCAGCGCGAACTCGCTGGGGTTCGACGAATAGAACAGCGCGCTCTCGTACGAGATCACCCCCTCGCGATACCACTGCATGAGCGACTGATCGAACGACTGCATCCCGTACTGAACCGTGCCTTCCTTGATGAGGTCCGGGATGTTGAGCGCCTTTTCCGTGTCGCGGATGTTGTCCTTCACGGCCGCCGTGTTGATCAGCACCTCGCAGGCGGGTACCCGCGCCTTCCCGTCCTTGGTGGGCACCAGCCGCAACGAAATGACCGCTTCGAGCGCGGTCGAGAGCAGGTGCCGCACGGCGTCGTGTTCGTGCGGCGGGAAGAACGAGATCACGCGGTTGATGGTCTGGGTGGCGTCCGTGGTGTGCAGCGTGGAGAACACCAGGTGCCCGGTGTCGGCCGCCTTCATGGCCGTATCCAGGGTGATCTTGTCGCGGATCTCGCCGATCAGAATCACGTCCGGGTCCTGCCGCAACACGTGCCGCAACGCCGTCTCGAACGACAGCGTGTCGGTGCCGACCTCCCGCTGCGAGATGTTCGACTGGCCGTCGCGGTGCAGGAACTCGATCGGGTCCTCGATGGTGATGATGTTGCAGCGCCGGCTCTGGTTGATGTGGTGGATCATCGCCGCCAGCGCCGTGGATTTCCCCGAGCCAGTCACGCCCGTGACCAGCACCAGCCCCCGCGGCCGCAGCGCGATCTTCTCCAACACCGTGGGCAGGCGCAGCTCCTCGATGGCCTTGATCTCGTAGGGAATGGAACGGAACACGAACGCCAGCGTGCCGCGCTGCTGGAACACGTTGGTGCGAAATCGCCCCACGCCGGGCACGCCGATCGCGAAGTCCGCCTCCTTGTGGTCGGCGAACTCTTTGACCTGTCGCGGCGTCATGATCTGCTCGGCGAGCCCCTTCAGCTCTTCGGGTTTCAAGGGCTGTTGATCGAGCTGCATCAGGTCGCCGGCCACTCGAATGGTCGGCGGCCGGCCCACCTTCAGGTGAAGGTCCGAGCCGCCGCGCTTGACCATCTCCGTAATCGCCGCCTTGAAGTTGAACGGCGCGCCACCTGCGGGTACATCAGCCATGGGGATCCACCCTGAACAGGACGTGTCCGAACTCGACCGGCTGGGCGTCTTCGACGCAGACCTCTCGAATGACGCCGGCCACTTCCGCATCCAACGGATTCATGATCTTCATCGCCTCGATGATACACAGCGTCTGCCCCACGGTGACGCGAGACCCGACCCGCACGTACGGATCCGCGCCAGGCTCAGGCCGCGCGTAGAACGTCCCCACCATGGGCGACTTGATTTCGACCAACGAAGGGGCGGGGGCGGAGACCGCCGACCCCGCCCCCGCGCCCGCCGCCGGGACCGGAGCACCGCCCCCCCCGGCCGAAGCCGGGGCGGGGGGCGGCGCCGTCACTTGATACGTCACCGCGTTGCCGCCGGGTCCGCCCAGGCCACCCTTGGACACCCGAATCGTGGTGGTCCACTTGCGAATCTCGATCGTACCGGCCTGCGACCGGTTCAAGAGGTCGAGCAACTTTTCGAGGAACGCGAGATCGATCATCAGGAGTGCCCGCCGGACCGCGACGGCCCGCTCAAAGGATCTCTCGAAGCTCGGTGTCTCCGTCCGACAGCAGTTCGGCACCGGCCGGACCGAGGTGGACGTCGTCCTCCAACCGCACCCCGCCCCAGTCCGGAAAGTACGCTCCGGGCTCCACCGTCACCACCGCATGCAGAGGCAGCGGTCGCTGGTTGGTTCTTGACAGCCGGGGACCCTCGTGCACCTCGAGGCCAAGGCCGTGCCCCAGCGAGTGCCCGAACGCCTCCCCGAACCCCCGAGCCTCGATCAATGAACGCGCCAGGGCGTCGGCGTCCTGTCCCGTCATCCCCGCCCGAACGCCCGAGCGCGCCCGAAGCTGCGCGTCGCGCACCATCTCGTACACGGCGCGCTGGCGGTCGTCCGCCCTCGCGCCCACGATGACGGTGCGGGTGATGTCGGCGCAGTATCCATCCACTTGCGCGCCAAAGTCAAGCAGCAGCCAGTCCCCCCGCTCGATCACCCGATCGCTGGTGCGCGCGTGGGGCAACGCGCTTCGAGGACCGGACGCGACAATGGTGGGGAAGGGGTGCCATTCGCTACCCCGCTGTCGCAGCTCCGATTCGAGCTTCGCCGCCACATCGCGTTCCCTGAGACCCGGCCTGACGGCGGGCAGCGTTGCGGCGAGCGCTTCGCTCGCCAGGCCCGCGGCCGCGCGGATCGCGGCCACTTCCTCCGGCTCCTTGGCCGCCCTCAAGGATTCCACCGCGTCACTGAGCGGTACCAACTGGAGCCGGCCGTTGTGGCGAGCCAGCCGGTCGGCCAGCGCCGCGGGAACCACGTGGGCCTCGAAGCCGATCGCCCCTCGCTCCCACCGTGACGTCAGCGTCTGCGTCACGCACTCCCACACATCAGGTCCGGAGATCTCCACGCGGACCCCGGCATCCACTTCCATCCCCGCCTGCGTGCGGTAGCGGAAGTCCGTCACCAGCACGGTTTCCCACGGGAGCACCAGCGCAACGCCCGCCGTCCCGGTGAACCCGGTCAGATACCGGACATTGGGCACGTGGCTGACGATCAACCCTTCGACGCCGAGGTCGGCGAACCGGTCCATCAGGGCGGCCCGGCGCGCCGCCGGCCGGTCAGACGCCACGGCCGCCGAGGTGGGCCACCAGCGCGTCGAGCCCCAGCAAATAGCTCCGCGGACCGAATCCCACCACGACGCCGACGGCAAGATCCGCAAGGAGCGACCGGCGCCGCTCCGGCTCGCGGGCGAAGATGTTGCTCAAGTGCACTTCCACGAACGGCACCCCTACGGCGAGCACGGCGTCGCGCACCGCCCAGGACGTGTGGGTGAGCGCGGCCGCGTTGATCAGTGCCCCTTGCGCAACCCCTCGCAGGGCCTGAACCCGCTCCACCAACTCCCCTTCGTGATTGGTCTGGAACCAGTTGATCTCGACGCCCAGTCCCGCGGCGCGACCCCGCACGGCGCGCTCGATGTCGGCCAGGGTGTCGCGCCCGTAAACCTCAGGCTCGCGCACGCCCAGCAGATTGAGATTGGGGCCGTTGAGGACCGCGATGCGCACTACGACTTCAGGCTCTTCAGCCAGCGCTTGAAATCGTCGTCGTCTCCGCCGGGCGAAGACTCCCGCGAGGGGCGGTTGGTCCCGAAGAACTCGTCGAAGGAAAAGGACTTTTCACCCGCCCTGCCCTTCGTGGGCGGCGTCGGCGGGGGGGCTGTCTTGGTCAGCACCGGCTCTTCGCCGAATACCGCCGCGAGCGAGAGATCGTCGGAAGCGCGCCGCGTGGGCTCGCCACCGGGCGCCGACTCTCCTTTTTCGAACGCCGCCTCCATGACGGTTGGCTGGCTCGAAGCCTCGGGCGGGGACGGGGTGGCGGCGGCGCGGGGAGGCGCGGGCGGCGGCGACGACGGTGAGCCCGGCGCCGTGCTCGAGGGTGCAAGCCCGCCGAATACGCCGGCCAGGAAATCGCGCACCGAGGTGCCCCCGGTTTCCGCCGCCACCAGTGTCCGCCGGGCCGGCGACGGCGCTCCCCTGCCGCCGGATTCCAGGGCCGCGAGGCGAGCTTGAAGACCGGCGTCTCCCGGACGCTGATCCAGCAGCTTCTGGTAGGTGTCCCGGGCTTCGGCCACCAATCCTTGCTGAGCGTACAGCTCGGCCATGGTCTCCGTAACCACGGGTTCCGGCTCGGGGACTCCTAAACCACTCGAGAAGTTGCCCGCCCCCACTCCAGCCGGGCCGGCGGGCTCCGCGGGGACAGGCGGCGATTCGTCGGGATAGATCAGCGGCAGAGCCTGGCCGGCCTCCTCGCCGCTCTCGGCGACCGGGGCGGCCTCCATGATGGGCGTCACGCCCTCGACTGGCGCCGGGATGTCCACGGGCGGCACCTCAACGCTCTCGAGGCCCGGGAGCGCATGGACGACAGCATCCAGGCTCGCTTCGTGAGCGCGTTCCGCAGCTGCGAGGTCGGCGGCGGATACTTGCCTCGAGACCCGCTCCCCGGTGCCCCAGGCCAGCGCGTCATCGAACGGCATGATGTCCGGCGGAGTCTCGACCGGCTCGGGCGACACCGTCCCCGGCAACATCTCAGCCGGCTCCAGCTCTCCGACCGCACTCGCGGGCGGTTGCTCCACCCTCTCGCCGGCCAACGCCGGCTCCACGCGCTCCAGCGTGACGGGCTCCATTTCGACCGTGGGGCCATCTGGCGCTTCCACGCCGAATTCGATCTCCTCGTGCCGTTCGACCACGAACTCGGCTTCGGAGACCTGGGCGGGCTGCGGCGCCTGAGTGGCGGGTCCGAACCCTGGGGGCGTGAGCGCCGGCTCGGGCTCCGTCGGGGGTGCCGCCGGAATCGCCGCCGCCGGCTCCGCCACGGGGGGCGCCGTCTCAGCGGGCGTGCTATCGGCCAGCAACGCGCCTGCAGCGCTCAAGGCGGTTTCCCCTTCGGGTACCGTCATCGGCGCGGCCGCCGCCGGCTCCGCGCCCACCGCCGGCCCGGCAAAGCGCGCCATCATTTCCTGCGCCTCTTCGTTGGCGGGATCCACCTCGAGCAATCGGCCCACCCAGCGCCGCGCGACGTCCACCTGGCCGGTCCGCTCCCCGATTTCCGCCAGCATTTTGATGGCGATCACGTTCTCACGGTCGAGTTCCAGCACGCGTTCGAACACGCGCTGCGCTTCGGCGTCATTGTGCTGATCAATCAGGCAGCGGCCGTAGACGATGTGTCCGGAGACGTAGTTCGGGCGCTTCTCCAGACCGGCGCGGACCACGTCCAGGGCGAGATCAATCGAGCCCGCCTTGCGATAGCTGTCCGCCAGCGCCGCGAACCACTGCTGCGGGTTCTCGCGGTAGCGCTGCTCGAGCTTCTCGATCTCGCTTTGGTAGGCCATTCAGGGACGAACATAGTGCCCGCCGCGTTCCGATGTCAACACGCGGCCGCTTGAGTTTGCTTATTGTCGCACTTAGACTTAGCGCCCTCGCCGAACCCGCGAATAAGGAGTGGCCACAGCATGATTCGGGCCATGCGCAGCATAGCAAAATGGATCATGGGAGTCCTGGCGCTGGCCTTCGTGGGCTGGATGGTGTTCGACGTGGGGATGGGGATCAGCGGCGGCGGCTACCGCCCGGGCGACGCCATTGCCAAGGTGAACGGCCGGAGCGTGGAGCTCCAGGCGTTCTACAGCGCCGTGCGAGATGCTCAGGAACGGCAGCGGCGCGAGACCGGCAGCGCCCCGATCACGCGCGAGGATCAGCAAGCCCTCGAGGACGCCGTGCTCGAGGGAATCATCCAGGACGTGCTGTTGCAGGACGAGTTCCGGCGCCGCGGGATTCGCGTCACGAATGAGGAGATTCTGGGCGCGGCCCAGTCCTCACCCCCGCCGGAAATCATGGCGGCCGAGCAGTTCCAGACCGAGGGCCAGTTCGACCTGGCCAAGTATCAACGCTACCTGGCCTCCGGCACCGATCCCCAGTTGCTCCTGGCTCTCGAGGCCCGGTATCGCCAGGAGATTCCCCGCGCCAAGCTGTTCGACCAGCTCGTGGCCGACGTGTACCTGTCGGACGCCCGGCTGTGGCAGGCATACCGGGACCAGCACGACTCCGTGACCGTGCGGTTGGTGACAATCGTCCCTGAACTGGCCGTGCCGGACTCGGAAGTCCTGGTGAGCGAGGCGGAGGTGCGGGCCTATTACGACCGGAACCGGCGCGAGTTCGAGCGGCGGGCGGTGGCCTACCTGAGCTATGTCGAAGTCTCCCGCGAGCCCAACGCGGCCGATACCGCCGCCGCGCTGGCACGCGCGCGAGCGCTGCGGCAGGAGATCGCCGGGGGCGCGGAGTTCGCCGAGGTGGCGCGCCGCGAGTCGGCGGACTCGGCCAGCGCGGCGCAGGGGGGCGATCTGGGAGAGACGACGCGCGGGAGATTCGTCGCGGAGTTCGAACGCGCCGCGCTGGCACTCCGGCCCGGTGAGTTGTCACAGCCGGTGCGCTCGCCGTTTGGCTACCATTTGATCAAGCTCGACTCCAGGTCGGGCGATACCTATCGCGCGCGCCACATCCTGATTCCCATCCAGCCCGCTGGCGCGCATCTCGACAGCATTGACGCGCAGGTGGACACGCTGGAACGGCGGGCCGCGGATCGGGTGGACGACCCCACTGCGCTGGACTCGGCTGCGGCCGCCCTGGGCCTCCCCGTGAAGGTCGCCCTCCCGGTGGTCGAAGGCTCGCGGGTACAGGCCCTGCCACACGTGGTACCCGATGCCGGGATTTGGGCCTTCGAGGCGCAGGTGGGCGAAACGTCTCCGGTGATTGACGCCGACCGGGCATCGTTCGTCTTCCGGCTGGATTCCCTCACGCCGGGTGGAATCCCGCGGCTGGCAGAGATCAGCGAGCTGGTTCGTCAGCGCATCTTGACGGTCAAGAAGCGCGAGGCTCTGCGACAGCTGGCCGTGGGCCTCGCGCCGGACCTCGTCGCGGGGACCCTGACCCTGGACCAGCTCGCGGTTCGGTTCCAGACCAATCCCGTCACCGTGGGCCCGTTCACGCGTGCCAATCCCACCCCGGCGGTGCAGCAGGAACCCACCCTCATTGGCGCGGCCTTTGGCCTCCGGCCGGGGGAGATCGGCGGACCGATCATGGGCGAGGAGGCGGTGTATTTCATCCAGCCCACGATGCGCCGCCAGGCAGACAGCACGGCGTTCGCGGCGCAGCTCGCCACCCAGCGCGCCCAGGCACTGCAGGTGGCGCGTCAGGCGCGCGTGCGGATGGTGCTCGGCTCGCTACGGGCGGCGGCGCAAGTGCAGGATCGGCGGAAGGATCTCCAGCGGGCCCAACGCGAGGCGGAAGAGCGCGCCCAGTCGGCGCCGGGCGCGCCGGCCCGCCCCATGTACTAGCTCTTTCTTATTCGCTCAGCTTCTTGGGCTCTCCGCCCTCGGTCGCCCCCGTCTCCAGGCGATGCGTGGGCGGCGCGATATCGTTCGGCGCCTCGATGCTGTTCTGGACATCCTTCAGGCTTCGCTTGAACTCGCGAATGCCCTTGCCCATGGACGCGCCGATCTCCGGGAGCCGCTTGGCTCCGAAGACCAGGAGCACCAGGAGCAGGATGACGAGCAATTCGGACATGCCAAGATTGAACGGCATGACGTCCCCCTAAAAGAGCGAGCGCGCGACCAGATACGCGATGACCACTCCCAGAATGCCCAGGAGGGACACGCGCAAGACCAGCGGGCCCAAGGTTATGCTAAAGATAATCAGATCGAGGCTCACGGGTCCCATGGAGGGCGCCACCGTGGTCGTGAAGAAGCGACCGGCCGGACTCTGCGACAGGAAACGCTCCAGCAGCGCCGACAGAAACCCGCCCAGCACGAAGCCGGCCGATAACACGCCGAGATAGAACAGGGGGCGGCGCGGTCCGATGGGCATGGGCTAGTGCCGCCGCTCGATGGCGTACGTAACGCAGTCGCGCAGGGCGTCCCGGGCGGGCCCCGGCGCGAGAAAGGCCAGTTCCTCCTCCGCCTGACGCGCGAGCTGCGCCGCCCGTTCCTGCGCCGCGGCGATTCCGCCCCGCCCTTCCACCACCCGAATCACCGCGGCGATGAGATCGTCGCTGGGTTCGGGATCGGCCATGAGGTCCGCCACCAGCCGCCGCTCGTCCCGCGTCATTCGCGGGAGCGCGGCGATGAGCGGAAGCGTGATCTTGTGCTCTCTGAGATCGAGCCCCGCGGGCTTGCCCGTGACCGCTTCGGTCTCCGTGTAGTCCAGCAGATCATCCGTGACCTGGAAGGCCATGCCCAGGAACTGGCCGTAGCGTCTGAGGTGCTCGCGCGCCTCCCGCGTGCCCTGCAAGGCCCCGATCTCGCAGGCCGCCGCCATGAGCGAGGCGGTCTTGGACCGAATCAGGCGATCGTAGTCTTCGGGGGCGTAATCCAGCACGTCGTGCGCCGCGAGCTGCCGCATTTCCCCCACGGTCATGTCGTTGGTGACCTGCGCCATGACCCGCAGCGGGCCCGGGTCGTCCATGCTCACCAGCTCGATGATGGCGCGCGAGTACAGGTAGTCCCCCATGATCACGGCGACCTGGTGACTGAACATCGCATTGAGCGTTGGCTGGCCGCGCCGCAACACGGAATGATCCACCGAGTCGTCGTGCACCAGCGTGGCGAGATGGATCAGCTCCACCACCGCCCCGAGGGTGACGTGGCGTGGGGTGATGGCGCCGGTACAACGCGCCGTGAGAAAGAGCAGCGTGGGTCGGAACATTTTGCCGCGCACGTGCAGCAGATGGGCATTGGCTTCGGCAATGAGCGGGAAGTCCGACAGGATGATCCGGCGCAGCTCTTCCCGCGCGCCGTCCAGCTCCCGGCGGACCGGTGCCTGGAGGGCGGCCAGGTTGACGGATGCGACCTGGGGGGGCACCGACTACCTGCGGGCCTGCGAGAGACTCTTCACGCGCTCGCGCACGTCCTGGAAGCCGATGTCCACCGCGAACACGCGCTGGTAGCAGACCAGCGCTTCGGAGGGGCGCCCCAACTCCTCCTCGCACCGCCCCACCCAGTAGAGCAGGCCGATCTTTTCGTCATCGCCCCCGGGATCGCTCTCGATCGCGCGTCGCATCACCGTTGCCGCCACGCTGTATTGCCCTTTTTCGAAAAAGCACGTTCCCAGCGCCTCGGATGTCCGCAGCCGGCGCTCCGACCCGCGCAGCGCCTTCTGGAACTCGCCAATCGCCTCGTCCAGCAGCCCCATTTCCTTGAACGCGATGCCGAGATCGTAGTGCGCCTGCACGTCCTCGACACCGAGGGTGGCCTCGATCCCTTTCTTGAACTGCGCCAGCATCTCATCGAAGTCCCGCTGCTCATCGCCGGTGGGCTCTTCGTCCTGGATGCGCATGCGGGCGTCACCCTTGGCCCAGGCGGGCTCTTCCTCCAGGATCAACGCGCCCAGGTCAACGAAGTCTCCCTTCGCGGCCGGGGCTGGCGCGGCCTTCGAGGGCGGGCCGGGGGCGGGCGGGGCCGGCGGTTCCAGCGTTACCAGCGCCGAACGGGCCCGGTCGTTCTCGGGGTCGAGTTCGAGGACGCGCTGGTACACGGCCCGCGCGCGCTCCAGCGCGCCGGATCGGAACAGCGCGTCGGACAGCTCCAGGTACGCGTCCACTAGATGCGACTTCTCTCCGCTGCGGAACGCGTATTCCACCTTCTTCTGGTAGTGCTGCACGCTGCCGGGATCGAGCCGGAGGATCTCGTCCGCCAGGTCCTCGGCGCGACGCCAGTCTTCGGCGGCCTCGTAGCCCTGAAGCGCGATGTTCAACTCCTGCATGCCGCGCTCCCGCTCGCCGGTCTCGATCAACGCCTCGGCCAGCTGGTGGTGCTTCAGCGGATCGTCGGGATCGGCCGCGACCAGCGCCTCGAGGCTCGCCACGTCCGGTGGGCCCGCCACCGCGGCCTCGAGGGCCGACTCCGGGATTTCGATGTCGAACTCGATCTCGCCCACGTCCAGGTCCACGTCCAGCGACGGCGCCTGGGCCTGGGGCTCACCCAGGTCGAGTTCCGGTGCTTCGATCTCCGCTGTCCCGCCGGCGCCCACCGCCTCCTCTTCCGCCTCGAGCCCCGCTTCCACCTCTGGTTCCGCCTCGAGTTCGGGAAGAGCCGCCTCGGCCGCAGGCGCCTCCTCCAGCAGAGGCAGCGCTTCCTCCGCCTTCCCCCCGACGTCCTCGACGAACTCGGGCTGGATGAGCGGAAGCTCGGGGCCCGGCGTTTCTTCCCCCGCCTCCTCCACCGGGGGGGGCTCCAGGATCGTGGGCTCCAGATCCAGTAGTGGCGGAGCCTCCGGCGCCTCGACGCCGGTGCCGGTAAGTCCTTCCATGGTGCCCGAAGGAATACCGGCGGCATCGAACTCGATCGAGGCGCGCTCGACGGGCAGCTCGTCAACCTCCGCCGGTTTCGGCTCGGCGGCCGGCTCGCGCCCCGGTGCCGCCTCCACGAGCGAGGTGGGCTCGAATTCCAACGGCTCGGGTGCGGCCGCCTCCTCGATCTCCTCGGGCTCGGGCGGCGGCACCGGCGCGGGCGGCGGCGCTGCCTTTGGTGCGGCCGGTGCAGGCCGCGCCGCGGGACGGGGTGGGGGCGGAGGAGGCGCCACCGGCGCCGACACGTCCTCACCCAGATCGAGGAACACCAGATCGGAGCTTTTCTCCTGCTTGGGCTTGATCTTCGGCTTGGGAGCGGCCTCCACGTCGTACTCGGGATCAATGGCCTTCATCTTCTCGATCGTGGCCCGCGAGCGCCGAACATCGCCGGCGGCCTTCGTCTCGTGGTACAGCTTGGCCAATTGCTCGCGCGCCTCATCCGTCCGCGCGGCGGCCTTGAGCTGCTCGGCCAGCACCAGGCGAATCTCTTCGTTATTGGGAGAGAGATCCGCGAACTCCTTCAGGGCCCGGAATGCCTCGTCGAGCTTGCCCGCGTTCCGCATCCGGTCGGCATACTCGAGAAGGTTCTGCTTCGCCTCGGCCACGAAGCCGCGGTGTACCATGAGCTGCGCCAGCTTGAGGTACATGTGCGTCCGCCCCGGCGCGTTGCGGAGCACCTTGTTGCACAGCGCGATCGCGTTGTTGTAAAAGCCGCCTTCGGTGTACTTGGTGACGGCGCGCTCGTACATGTCCACGGCCGCCGTCACGTTCCCCACCTTGACGTAGAGATCGCCCACCTTGTTGAAGAGCGCGAGCTCGTCCTCCAGCTCGGGCTCGCCCTCCAGCTCCTCGATAATCGAGACGTAGGTCTCGATCGCCTTGTCGAGCTGGTTCTTGAGCTCGTACGTCCGAGCCTTGTCCTTCGCCTTTGCGATATTCAGGGCGAACCTCTACCGGATTGGTACGGAAGGAGATAGACGCACTTCAGTCTGTCAAATGTAGAGGGCCCCGAGGGGAGTGACAAGGCAAGCCGCGCAACCACACCCGTTGCACCAGATTCACCCCGTACCAGTACGGTAGCTCGCGCCAGTCCCGCGCCGTCACCAGCACCAGATCCCCGCGGAACCCCGGGGCGATCTGACCGCGCGTGGCGGCCTCGCCAACCGCGGCCGCCGCGTTGACCGTGATCGCGATCACCGCCTCGGATGGCAACATTCGGAGCTGGGAGACGCCCAGCATGGCCACCAGCGGAAGGGAGAGGCCGGGCGAGCTGCCGGGATTGAAATCCGTCGCCAGCGCCACGGCCGCGCCGGCATCAATCAGGCGCCGGGCCGGCGCTTGAGCCGCCCGGCCCAGGAAGAGCATGGTCCCCGGCAACAACACCGCGACGGTGTCGCTCGCCGCGAGCGCCTGAATACCATCCGGTGAAATCGCCGCGAGATGGTCTGCGCTCACCGCGCCGACCTCGGCCGCCAGCTCCGCGCCACCGGAGGGCTCCAGTTCGTCCGCGTGGAGCTTGAGACCGAATCCCTGCTCGCGCGCCGCCGCCAGAATGCGCCGGGCCTCCGCGGGCGTGAAGACACCGGGCTCGCAGAACACGTCGCAGAATCGGGCCAGCTTCCGGCGGCGGACGGCGGGCAGCATCTCTCGAATCACCAGATCAACATAGGCGTCGCGATCGGCCCGAAACTCCGGGGGCACCTCGTGCGCGCCGAGAAACGTGGGGATGAGATCGGGTCCGCCGTGGGCGAGGGCGCGGACGGTGTCGAGCTGCTTCAACTCGGCCGTCGGGTCGAGCCCGTAGCCGGACTTGACCTCGACCGTCGTGGCGCCATGGGCCACCATGACCTGTAGGCGGCGCCGCGTGGCCTCGAGCAGCGACTCGCGGCCCCGCTGCCGCAGGTCGCGCACCGAGGAGAGAATCCCGCCCCCTGCCGCCGCAATGGACTGGTAGGTCTCCCCCCGCGCGCGTCGCTCCTGGTCGGCCAGCCGCGGCGCGCCGAAGACGGCGTGGGTGTGGCAGTCCACGAACCCCGGGAACAGCACCCCGGTCACCTCGACCACCTTGGGCTTGCCGCTGGATTGCCTCCGGACGTCACCCAGTTTCCCCACGGCGGCGACACACCCATCGTCGCCAATCAACACAGCGGCGTTCGTGAGGACCTCGAGCGCGGCCATCTCCGCCCCTCGCCGGGCCCGAGTGGGTCCGCGACAGGTAACGACTTGGGAGGCGCCGACCAGTAACGTGGCCCGCCCGGCACGAGCGGTTGCGCGGCGAGGCACCTTCCCTCTGGGTCGCTCCAGCCGCCCCCCCCGTTCTTGCCGGCGGGTCAGTCGCGCGCCTCACGCATCGGAATCCGAAGCCCGTGGCGATCGGCGGTGGCGAGGGCCTCGGGATACCCGGCGTCGGCGTGGCGGATGACCCCGATCCCCGGATCGTTGGTCAGCACCCGCTCCAGACGTCGAGCCGCCCCGGGCGTGCCGTCTGCCACGATCACCTGACCCGCGTGCAGGGCGTTGCCGATCCCCACGCCGCCCCCGTGATGGAACGACACCCAGGAGGCGCCCGACGCGGTGTTCAGCAGGGCATTGAGGATCGGCCAATCGGCAATGGCGTCCGATCCGTCGCGCATGCCCTCGGTCTCGCGGAACGGCGAGGCCACCGATCCGGCGTCCAGGTGGTCACGCCCGATGACGATCGGCGCCTTCAGCTCTCCGCTCCCTACCAGGTCATTGAGCGCGAGCCCGAAGCGCGCGCGCTCCCCTTGCCCCAGCCAGCAGATCCGAGCCGGGAGACCCTGAAACGCCACCCGCTCCCGGGCCATGCGGATCCAGCGACACAAATGCTCATTGTCGCCGAAGAGGTGCATCACCAGGCGGTCGGTGCGATGCAGGTCGCCGGGCTCGCCCGACAACGCCACCCACCGGAATGGCCCCCGCCCTTCGCAGAACAACGGGCGGATGTACTCCGGCACGAAGCCCGGGATCTCGAAGGCGTCCGTCACGCCGGCGTCCAGCGCCTGCGTTCGGATGTTGTTGCCGTAGTCGAAGGTGACGGCGCCCCGCCGCTTGAGCTCGAGCATGGCCCGAACGTGGGTCGCCATGGACGCCATCGAGCGCCGGACGTACTCGGCGGGATCGGCGCGCCGCAGGTGCGCGGCGTCTCCCAGCGTCAGCCCCGCGGGAACGTATCCGTTCAACGCGTCGTGAGCCGACGTCTGATCGGTGAGCACATCCGGCACCCACCCGCGTCGAACCATGGCGGGCAGCACCTCGGCGCAGTTCCCGACCAGGCCGACGGAGAGGGCCCGCCGCTCCTCACGCGCGTCCTCGACCATGCGCCACGCTTCATCCAGCGAGTCGGTCATCCGGTCCAGATAGCGCGTGTCGAGTCGCCGCTGGATGCGCGCGGGATCCACTTCGACGCCGAGGAACGCCGCCCCGTTCATCGTGGCGGCGAGGGGCTGCGCGCCGCCCATGCCGCCCAGCCCGCCCGACACCACCAGGCGTCCGGCCAGCGAGCCCTGGAAGTGCTTCCGCGCCACGGCGCCGAACGTCTCGTAGGTGCCCTGCAGGATCCCCTGGGTACCGATGTAGATCCAGCTGCCGGCCGTCATCTGGCCATACATCGTGAGGCCGAGCCGCTCCAGTTCGCGGAAGGTGTCCCAATCCGCCCAGCGACCCACGAGGTTGGCGTTGGCAATGAGGACGCGCGGCGCGTCCTCATGCGTGCGAAACACGCCGACGGGCTTGCCGGACTGCACCAGCAAGGTCTCGTCGTTCCCCAGCGAGCGCAGCGCGCCAACCATGGCGTCGAACGCCTCCCAGCTGCGCGCCGCTCGTCCCGTGCCGCCATACACCACCAGGTCGTCGGGCCGCTCGGCGACCTCCGGGTCGAGGTTGTTCATCAGCATTCGGAGCGCGGCCTCCTGAATCCAGCCGCGACAAGAGAGCGCGGTGCCGCGGGGCGCTCGAATCACCCGCTTCACGCGATCGCCTCCCGGGCGAGACGCGCGGCTACCCGCTCGAGGTCGTCCGTGATGGGCCGGTCGGCCTCCAGCGGGCTCACCAGCCGGCGAACCTCGCGGTACACCCGCGCGACCCCTCGCCCTGGTTGCAAGGGTTTGAGGAACTCCAGACCTTGGGCACCGCACAGCAGCTCCGCCGCCACCACCCGCTGCGCGTTGGCCAGCACGCGGCGAGCCTTCGTCGCCGCGGCCATGCCCATGGGGACGTAGTCTTCCTGGTTCGCGTCCGTTGGGATGGACTGCACACTGGCGGGCGTGCACAGCGTGCGACACTCGGCAACGAGCGCCGCCGCCGTGACCTGCACCATCATGAACCCGGATTGGAGTCCGGCCCGGGGCGTGAGAAACGCCGGCAGCCCCTGGGACAGATCCGGATTCACCAGGGCTTCGATCCGACGTTCCGCGATCCCGGCCAGCGTGCTGAGGGCGATCGCGAGCACGTCCAGGGCCAGTGCCACCGGCTGGCCGTGGAAATTGCCGCCCGAGAGCAGCTCGTCGCCGAAGACCAGCGGATTGTCCGTCGCGGCGTTGAGCTCGACCTCGAGGATGCGGCCTGCGAAATCCAAGGCCTCGGCCACCGTGCCAAGCACCTGTGGGATACAGCGCAGGCTGTAGGCATCCTGGACCCGCGGATCGTTGCTCCGGTGCGATTCGCGGATCTCCGAGCCGTCCAACAGTTCCCGCAGGAGCGCCGCGGACGCTCGCTGGCCGCTATGAGGGCGCGCCTCGTGGATGCGGGCGTCGAACGGAGTCGGCGTGCCGCGCAGCGCCTCGAGACTCATCGCGGCCGCGCCATGCGCGCTGCGCCACAGGCTGCGGGCATCGTGCAGCAACAAGGCGAGCATCGCGGTCTGGGCCTGCGTGCCGTTGATGAACGAGATGCCTTCCTTGGCCTGGAGCACGATCGGCTCGATCCCCGCCTGGGCCAGCGCCCGGCCGGCATCCATTCGTCGGCCCGCGTCGCCTTCGGAGGCGGCCACCTCGACGTCACCGTCTCCGAGGAGCGCGCGCGCGATATGCGACAGCGGGGCCAGATCTCCACTCGCCCCCACGCTCCCCTGCTCCGGCACGATGGGGTGGATGCCCGCGTTGAGCAGCTGCGCCAGTCGCTCCGCCAGCACGGGCCGAACGCCGGAGGTCTCCTGAAGCAGAACGTTGGCGCGCAGCAACATGGTGGCGCGCACCACGGCCCGCGGCAGCGGAGGACCCACACCGGCGCAGTGGGAAAGGATGAGGTTCCGCTGAAGCTCGAGCAGGCGATCCGGCGGGATGCGAACGGAGGCCAGCTTGCCGAATCCCGTGTTCACGCCGTACACGGCCGCCGAGCCAGCGGCCGCGCGCTCAATCGCGGCCCGGGACTGAGCCGCCCTGGCTGAGGCCTCGGGGGACACCTGCACCGCGGTCCACCCGCGGGCCACCGCCACGACATCATCCAGCGTGAGCGACCGACCATCGAGCGTGACCGAGCGGGACATGAGCGCAATATACGGCGGAGACCGGAGACCGACGAACGAGGAGGAGCGAAGCGACTCGGCCCTCCGCCTGGATCTCTCGATCGCCCCCGATCGCCCCCGATCGCCCTACCTGCCCGTGGGCGGCTTCACCACGATGCCCTCGAACGTCGGCAGGCCACCACGGAGCTGGAGTTCGGGGTTCCCCGGATCGGTCTGGTAGCTCCAATCGAAGATGATGTACCCCGCGCTCACGTGCGTGACCCGCAGCGCGCCGTAGCGGGCAAACCCATCGCCGCCCGACATCTCGAAGACGTATCCATAACCGGGCACCGCCTGAATCGCCGCCCGCGAGTATCCGGAGACCGGCGCGATGTCAATGGACGTGAGATCCTTTACCGGCCCGCCGGGATAGAGCATCACGGCGGTGCCGGTTCGTTCCGGCACGAGGAATACGTCACCGTCCGCCTCGACGTCCACCCAGAAGTCAATGTCCGTCCGATCGCCCGACGCGACCAGGCCAAGCTCGGCCGAGTCCACCCGTCCGTTCCCGTTCAGGTCCTGGAAGAACCGGAAGCCGCTCCGCGCCACGTTCACCTGGTAAGGGTTGAGCAGCACGTTCCGCGCCTCGGGCCGCGGTGTGTCGTACGTGAGCGGCGACCAAAGGCTCTCCCACCCCTCCACCGATTCAGCCGAGACGCCGAAGCAGCGCGGGACGCCGTTGGTCAAAGCGCCCACCAGGAACTCCGGCGACACGGTGGTCCCTTCCAGGGACCAGGTGGCGCCGCACCGGTTGTCATCCAGCGAATAGGACGTGGAGTACACCCGGTATTGCCGGAACGCCCCCGGTTGGTTCTGAAACGGGTTATCACTCCACCAAACGTGGACCGCGCCGTCGAGAGACGTGCTGCGGAGCCACTCGGGGCTCTCCAGCCGGAGGCGCTCGTCAACCAGCACCGTGTTGCTGGGTTCGCTTTCGTCCCCACCCACCAGCACCGCGGTCACGTAGTACTCCAGGTCCGGCTGGCCGGCGTCGTGAAACGTGGTGGATGTGGTTGACGCCCGAAGATCGAACCTGGCATCGAGATCCGCGCGCGAATACACCCGATACACCTCGAGTTCAGGGTGCGACACTGCATCCCAGAACAAGACCACGGCCGCCGGTTCCTCCGGGACCCCGCTCGGTTCGATTCGATAGGTGAGGTTGGCGGGCGCCTCAATGTCCGGATCGAGCAGCCCGTCGCACGCCGGCAGGGCCGCCGCGGCCAGAACGACAAGCGGAAGCCGCACGCTCGATCTCATATCTCGCCTCGGTGTGGTGGTCACGCAGCCCAGAGGCGCAGGAGCTATGCCACCTTGGGCGACGCGCTAACCCATTGATTGATAAGGTGTTACGAGTATGCCATCGGGGCTCATTAGTGTCCCCGACGGTGGACAGAACGATGCAGCCCGGTCTACCTCACGGTCCGCTGATCGTACTGGAACTTGATGTCTGGTTGATCCAGCAGTGTGATGTGGAAGTTGAACCCGAAGTTGCCGTTCGGCGCCTTGACGAACGCGAACGTGGCGCGCCAGCGATGCAGGTCGCGCTCCAGCCGCAGCATGTGCTGGCCGAATTCGCTGGTGGTGAAGTTGTACATCGTGCTCCACGACAACGACCAGTTGCGAGTCGGCGAGAATCCGGTCGAAAGGCTGAGGGAGCGGTTCCCACCCCCCCCGATTCCGGGAGCGCCCGACACCGTGGGGCCACCCGCGCGGGTGCGCTGGTCGTCATATCCCACGGACAACTGGAGCCCCCGGCCGCGCGGAACTCGGCCTGCCAGGTCTTCGGTGGAGCGGTAGCCCGCGAGCGCTCCCGGCACGGTGGACAGCTGAGGCTGCAGGCCGACCTGCTGGGGCGGGGGTGGTTGTGTCGTCTCCGCCGCCGGCTCGGGGGCCGGGCCCCCCGCAATCCACGCTAGGAGACGGGCGAAGGTGGCCGCGGAGACGCTGAACCGCGTCGAGACGGACGACAGGAACGGGTCGAACCGGGCCGTGTCCGACCCGACCGCGCCTACCCAGAGGTCGTGAGACGTCGAGATCGAGAAGCCGGGGAGCAGATCGCTGGTGAACGCGTTGGTAATCTGGGCGGTCGTCCAGCCCGTCTTGCCGGCTTGTTTCGCCTGCTCGAAATCGTACGTCATGCCGGAGGTTTGGATGCTGAGCAGCTTGATTTTGCGGGCGTTGCGTTCATCCGCGGTCGTGTCACCGGGTGGCGGCCGGAACTTGGCCTCGAAGGATTGCTGCAGCGAGAACGTGAGCGCGTGGCGCGCCGGGGCGGCGCGCAAGCCGCGGGTGCCGGTGGGGTCGATCGCCCTGGTGTAGTCCTCGGGCACGGTGGCGCTGGGCGCATACTCCCAGCTGACGCCCGGGGACACCGCGTGCCGAATGCGGGACAGCGGCCCGAAGCCGGGGAAGAATCCGAACAACGTGGGTGCCACCGACGCGCCGAAGGAGAGGCGCTTGGATTGCGAGACGAACCGACCGCCGGTGTTCCGATTGCGGATGAGGAAGTCTCCGCCGGCGGCGTTCTGGATGCCCACGCGCGGCGCCAGACGCCAGGTGGACTGAAACAGAATCGGCAGGCCGATGCCCGTGGACCAGTCAACGCCGGTGGAGAAATCCTGCCCATAAAACCGCGTCAGCGTGTCGGCGGGATTGGCTGGATCAACCACCCGCACGACGCTCCGCCGGTTGGTGCGATCGTCCGAGACGGTGAAGCCGTTTTCCCAGTTCCACCTGCCGATGCGGATCGGGGTGCGGATCGCGATATCGGTCGCGCGAGTGTCAACCAGCAACGTGTCCACGCGGGGCCGCCCATCGAGCGGGGGCAGGTCCATCGCCCCGCCGCGCTCATTGAGCCGCTGGGTGCTGTTCACGGTCAGGGCGGGCGACCAGGTCACGCCGCGCGACAGATTGATCGCGCGCGGCGTGAGGTTCAGCGTGGGGAGCGTTTGGGTGACGACCCCGCTGGAGAGGTCCTGGCTCCGGGAGCCGCCCAGGGCCAGGGTTCCCCAGGCAAACTGCTTCTGGAAGTTCGCGTTGCTCTGCAACGAGGCCGTCGTGAGCAAGGGATCCACCGAGTTCCGCTCCAATACCCGGGCGCTGCTCGCGTAGTTGATCCGGGCGTTGAGCGACGTGCGCTGATCGAAGGTCTGCTGATGGTTGGCGGTAACCGTGAGAGAGCGAGCCCCGCCGTTTTCGAACAGCCGTGAGACGGCGAGGGACCCGCTGACGAACCGATTCAGCCACCGGTAGTCGAACTGCCCGTGGACCTGCACGGACGTCTCCGACCACCAGTCGAGGCTCGCCTGCATGTCCATGTAGTCGTTGAGCGCCACGTAGTAACCCACGTTGTTCACGTGCCGCTTGTAGCCCCGGTTCGGACGGACCAAATCGTTGATCCCGAACCGGGGCACGAGGAGGCCGGAGCGCCGGCCCTGGCGCATGTCCTGGAAGATGAACGGCAGCCAGAGGACGGGAACGTCCCGGACGTACAGGACGGCGGGCCGCGCGACCAGAATCGTGTTCGTCACCCACTTCACCTGGCCGGCGGAGAAGTGCCAGTGCGGCACACGGGAGGTGTCGCTGGTAATCCGGCTGCGCCCGGCGTACAGCCGGGTGGATGCGGAATCCACCGCCAGGGCGCCGCGGAGAAACCATTCGACGCCGGACTGGTTGAAGCTGGTGTGGGCTTCCTCCACGATGCCACGGTGTTCGCACGTGTTGTAGCCCATGCCTTCCCCGACCAGCACCGTGTTGCGATCGAACAACGTCGGCCGGCCTCGCGCCTCGAGGCGGCAGTCCGCCTGGAAGAACCGGACGGTGTCGGCCTCGAGGGTGCTTCCCTCCCGTTCCACCAGCGCGGAGCCGGTGAGATCGATTCGCCGGGACTGTGCTTCGAGCGAAAGGCTGTCGCCCGCGTACCGCGTGATGCGAAACCCCTCGCGCCGCATCAGGGCCTGCACCACCGAGTCGGGTGGCGGAAACGATCGCTTCGGCGCCGAGGGAAGCCCCATCCCCCGGGCCGCCGCCGTATCCACGGGCTGGCGACGTCCGAGGCTGTCAGGCGCCATGGAGTCAGGTTGCTGCCGTTGAACCGTGGACGGCTGTTGCCGCGGCGGCGGTTGCACCGGAGGTTGCTGCGCTCTCGCACTCCCGGCGCCGCCGGTGGCGAGGAGGGCCACGAGCACGCCCGCCGCGCCGGTCGCCTTCCCCTCGGAGCGCCAGGCGATCCGGGCCACGAGGATACCGCCCTCGTACAGCACGATCATCGGGACCAGCATCATCGTCATGGAGAACACGTCGGGCGGCGTGAGCAACGCCGCCACCACCGCCCCGATGACCAGGGCGATGGGCCGCTGCCGGGCGAAGGTGGCCGGATTCACCAGTCCAAAAGCCGCCAGCAGGACAATCACGAGCGGCAGCTCGAAGACGATGCCAAAGGCCAGGATGAACAGGCTCGCGAAGCTGAAGTATTCGCTTGCCGTGATGATGAACTCCAGGTCTTCCCGCTGGAAACTGAAGAGAATCCGCAGGGCGGCCGGCAGCACCCAGGCATAGGCCATCAGGGCCCCGGCGAGGAACAGGACGAAGCCGGCCGCGAGCGTGGGGACCACGAAGCGTTTCTCGCGCTCGTACAGCGCGGGCGACAGGAATTTCCAGGCCTGCCATGCCACGACCGGGGCAGCGAGCACCGCGCCCACCACCACCGCGAGCTTCAGCGTGATGATGAACGCGTCTGCCGGCCGGGTCACGAACAGCTTGCCCTCGGGGAGCAGCCCTGCGATCGGCCGCTTGAGCAGCCCCAGCACGTCGTACCGCTGGACCAGGTAGAACCCGATCACGGTACCGATGACGAGCGCCAGCAGGCTCCAAAGAATGCGCCAGCGCAGTTCCTCGAGGTGGTCGAGGAAGGGCATTTCAGCTCGGTTGGACTTCGATGGGTTCATCCAGCCCCGGACCGGTCCGGCGCCGCCCTACGGGTTGCGCGCCTGCAGCTTGGTGCGGGCGAGCTGGGCTTCTTCGGAGCGCGGGTGGCCGGCCACGACCCTGTTGTAGTACACCCGAGCCGCGGCGGTGTCACCGCGTTGCTCGGCCAGCAATCCGAGCTTGTACAGGGCGGCGGGGGCGCGGGGAGACTGGGGGAATGCCGTCGCGACACGATCGTAGGCGGCCGCCGCCGAGTCCGCGTTGGTGGGGGCCCAGGTCTCCCCGATCTGAAACCATGCATCAGGGACGCGGTCGTGCGCCGGGAAATCGGCCAGCAGCTTCTGGAAGGCCACGCGGGCGGTCTGCGGGCTGCCGCCGCGCAACTGGCGCACTCCGAGGTCGTACAGTTCCTCAGGCCCCGGTCCGAAGGGCCTCGCCCCGCTATCGGTGGGAGTGGCGGGCGTGAGCGAGGCGCTCTGGCGGGCCCGCGCTTCCAGCTGGGCACGCAGTTCGGATAGGCGCTGTTGGCTTTGCCCGGTGAGTTCCTGGATCTGCACCAACTGGCGCTGAACGTCGGTGAGATCGCCGCGCATCTGCCCCTGCAACGCGATCAGCCGGCGTTGCTGCGCCTCCAGCGACTCGGCGAACATCCGTTGCGTGGCGACGATCTCGTCCAGCACCCGCTCAAGCGCGACAGCCCGCGCGGAGTCGGCGCGGGCCGTCGCTCGCCGCAGGGCGATCAGCTCGTTCTCGACCCGCCGCACGTCGCTCCTCAGGGCGCAGCCCGTCAGGGCGACCGTGGCCGCGAGCGCGACGAGTGGCTTCACATGCCCGGTGGTCTGCGCAGCATGTCGCCGCCCGAGACAACGGCGAATTCATCGCGGCGATTCTGGGCCCAGGCCTCTTCGGTGCTGCCCATGACCAGCGGCTGCTCCTCGCCCATGGAGCGGGTGGTAATACGATCCGCCGCGATACCGCGACTCACCAGGTACTGCTTGGCCGCCAGGGCGCGCCGATTGCCCAGCGCCAGGTTGTACTCGTCCGAGCCGCGCTCGTCGCAGTGGCCCACGATCTCGATTCGAAGATCGGGATTCGCCTGCAGGATCGCGAGCTTCTGGTCCAGGATCTGCGCGTCGCCCGGCCGGATGTCCGATTTGTCAAAGTCGAAGTTGATCCGCGTCATCAGCATGGCACGGACCTCTTCAGTGGCGCGCCGGGCCATGGCCAGCGAATCCTCCCGCATCCGGCGGACCCGCTCTTCCTCAACCGCCCGCACGCGCTCAAGGCTGTCACGCATGCGCTGCGCCGCCGCGAGGGAGTCCGCCCGCCGCCGGGCCGCCTCGGCCGCGGCGATGGAGTCGGCGTTGGGTTGCGGCGCGACTTGCGGCTGGCCACCGCCACAGGCTGCGGCGATGACCAACACCACGGCGCCGAGCGCGTAGGGAAAGATCCTGCGCATGTTCACTCCACGGTCAGGGGTTAAGACCTTCTGCGATTCGCGGAGACCACGCGGGGAGCCGCGCCTCTCCGAGCCGGGTCAACTGCCGTACGCGTCCGGTATCGAGATCAATGATCCAGACCTGCCGCGATCCCGTCCGGGTGGAAACGAACGCCAGATGCCGCCCATCCGGCGCCCACGTGGGGTCTTCATTCCGTCCGGCGCTGGTCAACTGCCGCACGCGTCGAGACGCCACATCCATCACGAAGACCTGCGGAATGCCCGCCACGTCGCGATGGAACGCGATGTTCAGGCCGTCGGGGGACCACTCCGGCGCATAGGAACTGCCGGTGACGCCGTAGTCGAACGGGGCGAACAGCTCCTGCCCCGTTCCATCGGCCGACATCACGTAAATCTGCGGAGTTCCAGGACGGGTGGACGCAAACGCGATGCGGCGTCCGTCCGGACTGAATGTGGGTGACAGGTTATCGGAAAAACGATCCGCCGTCAAGCGTTGTAAACAACAATCCCGCGCGAGGTTGTAGGTGAACAGGTGCGCGCCGTCGTCCCCGTTGCGCGTGAACGCCAGCGTCTGGCCGTCGGGAGAGAACGCGAGCGCATAGTTGAGGCCCTGCGCCGTCGGCGGCACCAGGCGGCGCTCCCCGCTGGCAATATCCTGCAGGTACACGCGGCCCGCGCCGGCCGCGAACTCCATGTACGCCACGCGGCGGCCGTCCGGCGCCCACGCCGGCGACATGGCCTTGACGCCGGGACGAGACACGGGCACGGCGTCGGCGCCATCCGCGTCAATCCGGAACACCCGATCCTGCTGGATGATCACGAGCCGCGTGGCCGCGATGCCCGGCGTGCCGGCCGCCGCCCGCACCACCTCGTCGCTCACCCGATGGATCGCAAGCCGGGCCTCGGGAGCCTCCAGGTTCCGCAGGCGCACCGGGATGGTCCGCCGCCCCTGCCGCCCGCGGACATCGAACACGGTCACCACCGCCGGTGTGTCCGCGGTGGCACGAATCCCCACGGCGTAGTCCGCACCGAGCGCCTCGAACAGCCCGTAGTTCACGAACCCTTCGACTGTGGCGGCTCCTCCCGACGGCGGCCGCGAGGCGGGAGCGGTCATGGCCACCATCAGGCTCTCGGCGCCCGGCAAGCTGATGATCTCGAAGCGATCCGAGTAGTCCAGGTCCCGCTGGAGGATCGCCCGGATGGAATCCAGCAACAGCGAGCCGGGGCTGCCCATCACCAGCAGGCCCGGACGCAGGCCCGGCGTATAGGTGATCCCCACGCGCACGCCCTGCTCCAGGGCCCGCGTGGTGTCCTGCGCCGCCCCGGCGCGACTCCAGAGGCCCACCAGCAGCACACAGCCCAACCCGAGCCGCAGGCGCTTCATCGCAACGTTCTGGGATTGAAGAAAAAGTTCACCGGAAGAATGTCCGCCTCGTATCCCTCGGGCAGCGGCCCGAAGGCGCGGGAGTTGCCGGCCGCCTCGATGGCGCCCTCCGCCTCGAGGTCGAAGGAGAAGTTCCCCGATCGCCGAGTGAACTGGAGATTGCTGATCGAACCATCCCGGTGAATGAAAAACAAGACCTCCGCCTGGAGCGCCTCGCCACCGATTGGGCGCTGCCAGCGGCGATAGACCTCGGCCACGATGTTCCGCAGGTACTCCGGATAGCGAAACTCGATGCCCGACACCTTGACCGTCGCCACATCCGTCCCGGTGGATGGCGTAACCCCCGGAAGCGGCTCCTCGACCGGCGTGGTGCGGTCGAAGCGGTGGATCTGGTAGAGATCGACATAGTCGAGGTCGAGCCTGCGCAGCTAATTGTCGATCGCATGCATGATGTGCTTGCGCGACAGGCCGCGCTGGTTGGGCCCTTCACCCATCGGATTGAACACCTTGGTCG
>CAZVKD010000005.1:24578-26493 GCA_964627675.1 uncultured Gemmatimonadaceae bacterium | reverse complement strand
GGGCGACTCGAGGATCACACGGCGCTGCGTCCCGGCGCTGCATTGGCTGAGGGCTCTCGCCAGCGCGCTTCTCGCCGGCGGATCGGCGGCCAGCTGCACCACGGGCGCTTCGTCAATCCAGCCCTCCCAGAGTTGACTGGTCTCCCCCACGAGGAAGACCCGCGTGAGCGCCGGCAGGCGGGCGCCAACCTCGGCAAGACCGGCTTCACAATCGCCCCGGCGCACTGCCCTCGGCGGAGCCGGCGGCGGTGCGGAGGTGGCGGCGTGCGACGTCACTTGTAGCGGCGCTTGGGCGTCTTGTCGTGCCAGTCGTACACCCAGAAACAATAGGCATACGGGAACATGGTCTGGACCACGTGGAACGGCTCGTACTCGAACAGACGCCGCATGGCCCACGAGAACCGGTAGCGCGGGTCCTGGATGGTAATAACCTCCACGATGCAATCCACCTGGAAGCTCACGAACACCGGAGAGTCGCCGGTCCAGAGGACCGAGGCGAACGGGTAGCGCGTCAGGTTGCGGTACGTATCCCCTTCGAAGATTTCGAGCAGGCCGAGCCGCCGCCAATCAATGTGCTCGGGGTGGGCGTAAAACTCCCGGGCAGTGGCGATCCGCAGGGCGCGGGTCTCGTCCACGGCGTGTGGCGGCAGCTTGATGATCTGTTCCACCGCCCCTTCCACCAGCCGGAGATAGTGATCCAGGTGCTCGTCCTTCGGCGTGAAGCCCACGCCCTTGTTGGCCAGGTTCGGCACCGTTCCACCGTCATTCCAGGTGCCCACCACGGGGAGATGGCCGGCGTTGAACCGCACGTACTCATCTCGCTCGATCATGTCGTAGATGCGACGCTTGTACGCGAGCTGCCATGAGACGAACGGCTCGGGCAATTCCTTGATGGTGAACTCGCGGGCGGCCGCCCGGCCGCTGGCGCCCATCCACCGCGCCACTCCGTCGCTCAGCTGGACCTGCCCGGTGAGTTCGTTGGCTTCGACCAGGCTCATTGCTGCACCACCTGCCTTGCGCCTTGGTATGGACGCGGTGACTGACGGCTGAGGACAGCGGGTTGTCCCGGGGGCCCGACAAGTCAGCGGCTGCGTCGTTACCGGCGAGACCAAACCGGTTGATCCCCAATCGCCGTCGCGAGCGCTACCGGGCGGTCCCCTGTTCGATCGCCGGTTTCCCGGCCCGCTGCCGCTCCCGCCGCTTCCCGTACCACCACACCCCCAGCACCACGCCCGCGAACGCGAGGGGCGTGAAGACGAACAGCGCGCCGACCCAGAACATGGCCGCTTCCGCGGCGTGGTGGTTCATCGTCCCAGAAACCGCCGCAGGTTCTTCAGGTAGTATCCCAGCGCCAGCGCCACGATGCCGGATCCGACACCCAGTGCCAGCACCCCGGCCTGTCCGGTGTTCCGGAACCAGAGCACCGCCCACACCGCGAACCCGGCAAAGAACAGGATCGCGGTGCCGATCAGGAGCCGGTGAAACGGAATCACCAGACGTACTCCGTGATGACCGCCATCACCATGATCACGGCGAGCGGCAGCGGGGCGATGGCGAGAATGCGCACGCGGTTGGCCTCGAACCGGAGGTGCATGTAATACAGCGCCACCAGGAGCGCCTTCCAGAGCGCGAGGCCGATGAGCATCACAATCAGCACGCGCTTGGGGAACACCGTCAGGAACGCGACACCCAGCTCGGCGAGGGTGAGCACGAAGAGCCATGCCCAGATCGCCATGTAGTTGGGATGGTGGCGTTTGGCTTCATCCATGACGCTCCTCCGCCTCAGATGAGGTACACGATGGTGAACAGGATGATCCAGACCAGATCCACGAAGTGCCAGTACAGGCCGATCACCTCGACGCCTCGGTGGTCCGTGGCCGAGTAGCCCCCGCGGAACGCCTTGAACGTCACGAAG
>CAZVKD010000005.1:2236-24568 GCA_964627675.1 uncultured Gemmatimonadaceae bacterium | reverse complement strand
GTGGAAGCCATGGAACCCGGTCATGGTGAAGAACGTGGCGCCGTACAGGGCCACCGTGGCAGGCAACGCCGGCCCGCCCTTGTAGGCTTCGCCGGCCGCCGCGGCCTGGGCCAGCTCGCTGCCTTCAACGTATCCGCCCGGTAAGAAGCCGTGATGCGCCAGCTGCAGGTACTCGTACACCTGCACGCCCACGAACGTCGCGCCGATCAGCGTGGTGGCCAGCAGCCAGTTCTTGAGCCACCGCTGGTCGCCGTCCTGCGCCGCCGCGAACGCCTTCACCATGGTCACGGAACTGCAGATCAGGAGGAACGTGTTGACGGCGGTGACGGGCACGTTGAGGATCTGGCCCGGCGCCGCCCAATGTGACGGATTGCCGAACCGCAGGATGATGTATGAGCCGATCAGGGCGGTGAAGAACATCACCTCGGAGGCCAGGAACACCCACATGCCGAGTTTTTCGTTGTAGACGCCAGACCCGGCCTCGGCCTCGGCCGGGGGCAGCATCACGTTCGCCTGTGCGTGGGTCATGCCGCGGCCTCCTAGCGACGCGCCGGCGCGGCGGCCGGCTGGGTCTGACCCTCGAGCGGGCGGTTCTGCGGCAAGTAGTCCTCCGTCACCTGGGGGTGGCTGAACTCATACGGCATGTGGTACACCGTGGGCGTGTGGTCGAAGTTGCCGTGCGGCGCCGGCGACGGCGGCACCCACTCGAGCCCCGTGTCCTTCCATGGGTTGCGCTCCGCCTGCTTTCCGAAGAACCAGCTCAGGACGAAGTTCAGCGCGAAGATGGCCTGCACGGCGAACAGCAGAAACGCGGCGATCGAGATGAATCGGTTGGTGGGTGCGAGCGGATGGAGGAACTCGTACTCGGTGGGGTCGTAGATCCGCCGCATGTGCCCCTTGAGCCCGAGCTCGTGCATCGGCCAGAACGTGAGGTTGTAGAACACCATCGTGAGCGCGAAGTGCACCTTCCCCCAGAACTCGCTCATCATCCGGCCGAACATCTTGGGGTACCAGAACGTGATGGCGCCGAAGATGGCGAACAGGCTGCCGCCGAACAGCACGTAATGAATGTGCGCCACGATGAAGTAGGTGTCGTGGATGTAGATGTCCACGGGCGTCGCCGCCATGAACACGCCTGAGAGCCCGCCGATCACGAACATCGCCACGAACCCCATGGCATGCAGCATCGGCACGTGGAACCGGATGCTTCCCCGCCACATGGTCCCGAGCCAGTTGAACGTCTTGATGGCCGACGGGACGGCGATGAACAGGGTCGAGATCATGAACGTCATGCCCAGCGTGGGATTCATCCCGCTCTGGAACATGTGGTGGCCCCACACGATCCATCCCAGAAAGCCGATTCCCATGATGGCGAACACCATCGAGTGGTACCCGAAGATCGGCTTGCGCGACCCGTTGGCGATGATGTCCGAGACGAAGCCCATCGCGGGCAGGATCAGGATGTACACCTCGGGATGGCCGAAGAACCAGAACAAGTGCTGCCACAACAGCGGCTGACCGCCCTCGGCCGGCAGGAAGAAGTGGGTCCCGATGAGCTGATCGAACAGCAGCATGATGGCCGCCCCCGAAAGAATCGGGATGGCGAGCAGCACCAGAATGGACGTGATGAACAGCGCCCAGATGGACAGCGGCAACCGGAACCACGTCATGCCCGGCGCGCGCAAGTTGATGACCGTGGCGATGTAGTTCATCGAGCCCAGGATGGACGAGAGCCCGAGGATGACGAGGCTCAGGCACCAGAACTGCTGCCCCAACGACACCCCCGACATCTCCGGCATGGCGCTGAGCGGCGCGTAGGCGGTCCACCCCGCTCCGGCGTGCCCGCCTTCCACGAAGAACCCCGCCAGCATCAAGACGCCCGCGGGCACGGCGATCCAGAAGGACGCCATGTTGATGCGGGGGAACGCCATGTCGGGCGCGCCGATCTTGAGCGGAATGAGGAAGTTGGCGAACACGCCCACGAGCAGCGGCATGATGGCGAAGAACACCATGAACGTGCCGTGCATGGTGACCAGCGAGATGTAGAACTCCGGCAGCAACACGCCGCCGGGCGCCATCGTCTCCGGCAGCACCCCGCCCCCCGGCATGGGCTGGCCGGGGAAGCCCAGCTGCCAGCGCATCACCATGGCCAACAAGCCGCCCAGCGTCAGGAACAAGAGGCTCATGATGAGGAACTGGATCCCGATGATCTTGTGATCGGTCGAGAAGACGTACTTCCGCAGGAAGGACCGATCGTCCACGTGCGCGTGGTGCGTCGCCTGATCGAGTGTTGCAGCCGTCGTCGCCATCGGCTCCCTCACCTCACTGGGTGGCGGCGGCCTGGGTCTGCTCCACAAGCCACCTCTGGTAGTCCTCCTCGGTGTGCACCTGGACAAAGGCCTTCATCCGGTAGTGGCCCAGCCCGCACAACTCGGCGCATGCCAGCTCGTACCGGCCCGCCGCGGTGGGCTCGAACCACACCCGGATCTGCATGCCCGGGACGGCGTCCTGCTTCAACCGGAACGCCGGCACGAAGAACGAGTGGATCACGTCCTCCGCCGTGAGCATCACCACCGTGGGGCGATTGACCACCACGTGCAGCTGGTTACGCACCGTGAAATCATCCGCCGAGCCCAATGCCCCGTCCGCTCCCGGATAGGTCACGTGCCACTCGAACTGCTGCGCATGGACGCCGACCGGCATGGCGTCCGCCGGGACGCTGTCGCGCCCCTTCACCTTGTTCCAAATCGGTCCGCTCATGATCCCGAGGACGACCACGGTCACGGCCGGGACGGCGGTCCAGACGACCTCCGCCGTGGCGTTGCCGTGCGTGTAGTAGGCCTTGCGATCGGGCCGCCCGCGATACTTGATGACGAACCAGATCAGCCCCGCCTCCACGATCACGAACGCGATCCCCGTCAGGGCCAGGATCACGTAGTAGATCCGGTCAATGTCGGGAGCGAACGTGGAGAATGCCGGAGGGAGCATCCAGTCCATGGGCCCCTACTTCGCGCTGAAGGTGAAATTCGCCGTCACGTTCCCCGTGGCCGGCACGGTGACGTTCATCGTTTGGGCGCCGAGCTTCTCGTGCCACGCTTCCAGCACGTAGTTGCCCGGCGGCAGGCCCTGTATCGAGAAGCTGCCGTCCGGCCCGGTCACCGTGAAGTACGGGTGGTCGAGCACCGCGAGGTTGGCGTGCATCCAGCCGTGCACGTTGCACTGCAGCGGGATCACGACCTCCGGCGCCGTGAACGTGCGCGTGGTCTTCATGCCCTTGGTGGGCTGGCTGATGTTGAACCCGCGGTTCTTCTTGGGCACGGCCTTGATGTTGTGCAGCACCGGATCGCTGTTTCGGATCTCGAGCGGCTGCTTCACCATGACGGCGAGGGTGCGTGGCCGATACAGGCACCCCTGTTGATCAATCACCGCCGGCGTTGTGGGCGCCGCCGGGGGGGCGCCCGCGGGCAGGCCGCTCTTCACGTACACCAGCACGTCCGCCAGGTTGCCGTTCGAGACCGTCACCACCGGATCGGTCGTGGCGCTCCCGGCGCAGGCAGCCTCCTCGCTCATGTCAATCTTGGGATTGGCCGGGGGCGTGCCGGTGAACTTGACCGTGCCGGTGACGCCGGCCGGCGCCGCATCGCCCCCGCGATACCAGCCGAACGCGCCAACGGTGAGGACCGCCAGACCCGCAAGAGCAAGCTGCTTCATGATGCCTCCGAAGGTGAACGACCCGACGCGCGCCGTTGCGCGCGCCAGACAACCAGGACTGCCAGCCCGGCCGTGAGCGTGGCCGCCACGACCGGGAATACGAACACGCCCGGCGGAGTCGGCACGTCGAGGTAGAGCCCATACCACGCACTCACGGCGCCGCGCATGTCGTTTTCTCCATTCGACCCATCCGCCGCGAAGAACGCGATCGGTACCACAACGCCCGGCACGAAGCTCGGCGCCTGGGTCGAATCCCCGGACACCAGGGGCCGGGTGAACTGCACCAGCCACTCGCCGCGGTCGTACCGGGACTGATGGACCAGCTGGCTTCCGTCAGTCCGAGCCACAAACCGTCCAAGGCCGCTTCCCCGCCCCTCGACCGCCGCGTCGGGCGCGCTGGTCCACCGCCACAGGTACACCGGCCGCTGACGATCGCCGCCCAAGAAGTACGGGCGCTCGAGCTCGTCGGAGAGACGGCCGGGGAATTGCACGGTCAGCCGATCGGGCCCCTGCGTTTCGTCCAGCTGACCATCCGCGTCCGTCATGGCCTGGGCCATCGCCGCCAGCCACTCGTCCCACGCCGCGTCCGGGCTGCTGGAGCGGTCGGTCCAGCTGAGCCGCAGGGCCAGATTGGCGCCATCGTGCACCGCCTGTACCCACACGGCCTCGACGGCGGGCGCGAACCAGCGTGGCTTCTGGATGATCTGGCCGACCAACGGAATATAGTATTTCTCCACACCATCCCACGCGCTATCGGCCGGCCCGGCCGGCAACGGGCCCGTGACGAGGCGCGCTCGGACGACGTCGCGCGGGCGGGGCGGCTGGTCCGGCGAGAGGCTGCGAACGTACTGCGCCACGCGCCACAGCTGCTCATCCGTGATGACGCCGGCGTCAACTACGTCGCTGAAGCTGGGCATGGGCGTGCCATCCAGCCCGGTGCGGAGCCGCCGGTAGATGTCCTCCACGGTCGAGCCGCCATTGAACGTCCAGCTGCTGGTGAGGTCCGCCGCGCGAATCGGGACGTCCCAATCGTCGCGCAGGGTGGGGGCCGACGGGCCATCGCCGCGCCCGGCGTCGCCGTGGCACTTGAAGCACTCGAGCTGCTCGAACGTGGCCCGGCCCTGGGCCAGTCCGTCAGCGGACCGGCGGGGCGGCGAGCCAACCGTGATGGGCGCGGGCGCATCGCCTTCGAAGAACGTCGAGAAGGACTTGAGATAGGCCACCAGGTCGTGGCGCTCGGTTTCGCTCAGTTTGCTACCCCACTCCGGCATGGCCGTGCCCGGCATACCGTTGTCAATGACCCGGCGAATATCGGCGTCCGTGGGCAGCTCACCGCTCGCGGTGGTGCGGATCTGATACACGGCCCGCGTGAAGTCCCGCGGCCTGGGCAGCATGAACGCCGCGGCCGCGCCGTCGCCCGCGCCCGTCTCGCCGTGACACTCCATGCACCACTTGTCATACACCGCCTTGCCGCGCCGCGCCGAGTCGGAGAGCTGCATCTCCTGAGCCCCGACTGCGGCTGGCGTGGCGAGGCGGCCGATCGCGATCGCCGCCGTGCAGCAGAGGGCGGGTCTAATCATGGCCCGCTCCCTCGCCACCACCGCCCAGCCGGCGCGGCTGGAGCCCGGTCTGCTCGTAGAGGAAGATGATCACCTGCCAGATCTCCTCCTCGGTCAGGAAATCCTCCCACACCGGCATGGCCGAGTTCCAGGGCAGGCCTTCGCGCGGCAATCCCGGCCCCCCTTTGGCGATGCGCCAGAACACGAAGCTTTCGCGCAGCTGCGCGATGGTGCTGCCGTCGAACGGCAGGGGCGTGGGGTTGAAGCCGTGCGCGAAATGCCCGCGCCCGTCCAGCAGGTCGCCATGGCACGGCAGGCAATTCCGGTAATACACCCGCTTGCCGGCGGCATAGTGCCCGGCCAGGTCCCCGCTGGCGCGCAGCGGGTTCTCCAGCGCAGCCAGGTCCATAGTCTTGCCGCGGAACGTGATGCGCACGGGGGACGCCGGGTGCACCGAGCGCAGCTCGGCCGGCGCGGAGACGGTCGGTCGGACTTGCTGGAAGGTCACCAATCCGATGAACACCGGCAGCACCACCAGCAACGCGCCGCGCAGGTGGCGCCGCTCGGGCTGGACCAGCGTGCGATGGATCGGTTCTTTGAATCGGCTCCAGCGCTGCTCGTTGTCACTCACGAACAGGAGCACGCCAACCACCGCCGTGAGCATGTACTGGATCGCGACGGATCGCGGGACCGGCGCACTGATCCAGCCGATCAGCAGAATCACCAGATAGGCCGCGACCAGCAGCAGCACCGCCTGCCACAAGGGATGTCTGACCGTCTCCTTCAACCGGGTCACTTGCGCCCTGCCAGGAACTGCACGATGGCCTCGAGCTGGGCCGCCGTGAGCTGGGTTCCGAACGTCTGCGGCATCATGCCGGCGAACTGGGCGAACCCCTGCGCGGTGTCCGCGTTGGGGAACAGGATGCCGCGGCGGATTCGCTCCGCCGACAGGCGCGCGCCCATGCCGTCGAACGACGGTCCGATCGGCGGCCCCGCGCCGTCAATCGCGTGACAGCCGAGACACGCGTTCTCGGCCAGCAGCGCGCGCGGATCCGTGGTGGCGCTCCCAGGCGCGGCGTCCCCTGGCGCCGCTGCGCCTGCGCCCGCCGCCCCCCCTCCTGCCGCCGTTGGCTCCAGATCGCCCGCATTCACCGTCACGTCTCCGCCCTGCGCCTGCAAATACGCCACGACGGCCCAGATCTGCGCGTCCCCCAGTTGCGTGGTCATGACCGGCATGATGTTCTGGAACCCCTCCAGCACCGAGTCACCAGGCGTCACCAGCGAGCGGTGGAGGTAGTCCTTGCAGGCGTCGCCCAGGCGCGTTTGGCAGCGCTGGCCGATCGGCCCCTGACCCGCGTGATCGGACGTCAGGTTGGGGGCGCGCGTGCCCAGGCCGTGGCAGGCGGTGCACACCTGGTTGTAGATCTGCTCGCCCGCGGCCACCAGCTCTTCCGGACCGGCTCCAGCGCCCAGGGCCACCGCCGCCGGTACTTCGGACTCGAGCTGCGGAATGAGGTGCGCGATGGCGGTATAGAATCCGATCACGCCCAGCGCCACGGCGAGAATCGAGAGATTCGTGCGCCACATGGCGATCAGGCTGCCACCGGCCGGTGCTTGGCCATCGCGTGCTCGGCGAGGCCGCCCAGCCAGAAGATGAACGCCACCAGGCCCAGGAAGATCAGCACGCACGCGCTGATCATGTTGGCGGCGTACCCCAGCGCCGGCGTCGCCGCGTACGGGCTCGTGTCCCGCATGACTTCCCAGACGTGCCAGTGCTGGCGGATGCCGCTCCGGGCAAACCCCATCAGGCCCATGAGCCAGGTGAACGTGACCGCCAGGACGAACAGCGCGTATTGCGAGCGCGGCGGCATATGGCCCCAGTGGATCTCGCCGTGCGACTGGGCGCCGCGCAGCAACGCCAGGTCAATCGCCGTGACCCCGATGATGCACGCCAGGACCGCCAGCACCTGATACACGCTGAACCCGATCCGCACCACGTCTTCCACGAAGTAGCCGTACACGCCGTAGAACAGCACCACCGCGGCCGACAGGGCGAACATGGCGGCCTGCATCCGCGTGCCCGAGCGCGCCCAGGACACCACCGGATGCTTGTTCGCACGGCGATACAGGAGGAACGACAGGAACGTGGTCAGGATCATCACGTTCACCGCCGTGTTCTTGGCGCTCATCACGCCCAGCACGTCGAGCAGGGGGTGATACTGGCCGCCCATGGCCGCCTGTTCCTCGCGCGTGGCGATCATGGTGTGCGGCGTGGCCCACACGATCCAGCAGATCACCAGGATCAGCAGCATCCACTTGGTGTACGGCATGTAGCGCTCGGCGCCCGGGATACGCTGCATCCCGATCCACAGGTAGTAGTTGGCGGCGAGGAACAGGACGCCAATGAGCACGGCCTGGATGATCCACAGCCAGCTCATGAACCCACCCATCATGGTGATGCCCATGGACTGGTTGTAGGCGTAGATCTCGCGCCCCAGCCAGTATCCCGCGAACGGCAACACGATGAAGGTCGAGATGGCGATGAAGTTGCCGACGTACCCCATCCAGTCGTAGTGCGCGCGTTCCTCGTCCGTCTTGGCGGCAAGGAAGCGGTAGCCGGCGTACGCCGCGACGATGGACCCGCCGAACACCGCGTTGGCGATCAGCCGGTGGATGTTGATCGGCATCCAGGTGGCGTTGGCGAGCGCGTTCCAGAGCGCGACTTCAGACGGCAGCGTCGCCGGGGTGACGTTCGCGGGCGGCGACATCATGTAGGTGAGCCACCCATTGGCGATGAACATGACGATCGTGCCCCAGACGTTGAGCAGCAGGCCGAGGCTCCAATGTCCCCACTTCGCACGCCCCGCCCTCCAGCGGTCCCAGCCGTAGTAGTAGAGGTACAGGGTGAAGGACTCGACGAAGAACAGACTCACGTAAATCCACATGGACAGCCCGAAGATCTGCGCCATGTGACCCCAGAACCTGGGATACAGGGTGGTGAGCAGGAAGACCAGCATGGCGCCCCACAGCGCCGTGGCGCTGTAGGCGAAGACCAGAAGCCGGGTGAATTCCTTGGACAGCCGATCGTACTTGTCATCCCTGCCAACGATGCCGATCAGCTCGGTGATCACCGCGAACATGGGGACGCCGAGCACGAACGCGGCGAACATGAGGTGCACTTCGGCGGCCACCCACACGGCCGCCCGAGCGCCCACCACCGGGAACCGGCCATAGGCACCCGCCGTGTCGGCGGCGGCCTGGACCAGCGCGGCGATCTCAGTCACGATCGGCGAAGAACGGCAGGCGCTTGGAGAAGTCCACCGGCATGGCGCGGCGGACTTCCTGCATCAGTTCAACCGTCACCTCGGTATGGCCGTGCTTGACGGCGTACTCCTCGAGCCGGTGAATCACCACGCCGCGCACGAACGACGGGATCCGGCGCACGAGCTCCTCGGCCGCGGCCGACCACGGCAGCCGGCGCGCCACCTGCGCCCCGTAGCTGACCGGCCGTTCGCACTCGATCACCGGGCCGCCGACCGGCTCATAGCCGCAGCCGGGATCCTCCGCGAGCGGATCCCCCGTTCCGGCGAAGGCGCGCGCCCGGCACCCGCCGCACAGTGCGCGATACTCACACCGCCCGCACCGTCCGCCCAGGGTTCCGGCTCGGAGCGTGCGAAACAACTCCGAGTTGCGCCAGACGTCCGCAAACCCCTCACGCCGCAGATCGCCCGCCACGGCGGGGAGATACGGACACGGCGTCAGCTTGCCATCGGGCGTGACGCGGCAGTACTGCACGCCACAGGGACAGCGCGTCTCGTAGTTGAGCACGGGCGAGTCGGGCATGGCCAGGTGCACGTGCCGCATGAAATGCGGAGCGCATTTGGCGCGAACCATCATCCGCCCGAGGTACTCCCGGTGGAGTCCCACCAGTTCGGCAAGCACCGCCTCGTACTCGCTGGCCGAAAGATCCGAGAGCCTGGCGCCCCGGCCCGTGGGCACCAGGAAGTACGCATTGAAGCACACCGCCCCCTGCTCCGCGGCCCAGGCCGCGAGGCGGGCCAGCTGGTCCCGGTTGCCCCTCGTGACCGTGGTCTGAACCACGAAATCCACGCGATGCCGCCGGAGCCGCTCGAGGGCCTCCGTCGTGGCGGCCAGCGCTCCGGCGCCGTGACGGAAGTTGTCGTGATAGCGCGGCGCCAGCGAATCCACGCTCACCGCGAAGCCGGTCACGCCCGCGTCCACCAGCGCCTTCAGGCGGTCGTCCGTCAACATCGTACCGTTGGTACCCACGACCACCGTGGCGCCGCGGCGAGCCGAGTGCCGGGCAATGTCGGTGAGGTCCGCCCGAAGCAGCGGCTCCCCGCCGGAGAGGATGAACAGCGGCGCGGGGTTGAGCGCCAGGATCTCGTCCGCGATGCGGAGGCATTCCGCCGTGGCCAGCTCCTCGGTGGCGCTCTCGTCGGGCCCCGCGGAGATGTAACAGTGGGCGCACTCCAGGTTGCAGCGCCTGGTGAGGTTCCACGCGACCACGTGCGGGACGTAATCGGTCGCGCCCCGAGGTCGCACCGGCGCCTCGATCAACAGCTGCGACGGGGCCGTCCCAACGGTCAAACCGGATCCTCCTGTTGCTGCTCGAGGAATCTGGCAACGGCCGCTTTCGCTTCTTCCGGCGTGGTCGTCTGGAAGTCCACCGGGCACTGCGCCATCTGTGCCTCGATGTCCCGGATGGGGCAGCGCGTGATGCCAGAGGCTTTGGCCTCCTCGATGAACCGCCGCATCTCGGGCGAGAGCGCGCTCCCGCCTACGGCTACGGCCCTGATCTGCCGGGCGCGCAGCTCCTGGAACATCACCATCATGGTCTCGGCGTCGAACTCGTCCGCCTCGATCATGGCCTGCTTGTTGTCGTCCATCACGCGCGTGGTGACCCGCCCGATGGCATGCCGCCTGGCGAACCGCTCCACCGTGTTGCGGGCGAGCGGGCGGGCGATGAGCGGGACGTTGGCGAGCCGAGCCCACGCCTCTTCGGTCCAGACGATGGGATCGGTCTCCACCCGGGGGCGCAGGCTCGCGCGCCCGGTCACCGGACAGCGCACCTCCACCATCCCCTCGGCCGGCGCCGGGTCGCCGTCATGGCCGCGCACTTTGGTGGCCTTGAGCTGTTCCTCGGCTTTCATCTCGGCGAGCGCGATTTCTTCGGCCGAGCCGATCCCCATGATGAGCTGCATGTGGGTGGGGAGCAGCTTGGCAATCGCTTCGTCGAGCCAGCGGTTGGTCACGGTGGTCACCTCGCCGCCGGTGCGCTCCAGCACGTACTCCTCCACCGCCTTGCGCGCGATCCCCTGCGCAAATGGCGGCACGCGCAGAATGCGCACTTCGGCATCGGGCGCCCACGGCAGGCCCGCCACGCCGTCTTCCTCGATCCAGGGAATGTCCTCGGGCCGCACACCCTCGGTGCCCACGAGCAGCGTGCTGCACGGCGCCAGGCGCAGCAGGTTTTCGGCCTGCGAGCCCATGTCCGTGCCCTCGATGCGATGCGAGCCGTGGCGCGCCAGCACCAGCAGTGAGGGCTTGATCTCCTCGGCCCACTGGAGCACCACCTGAAACGGCTTGCCAATCAGGATTTGCGTGGTGAGCGGCACGCTGGGAACCTGCTGCGCCATCACGCTCGCGCGCTTGATGTTCGCCTGGCACAGCTTCAGCAGGCCTTTGTCAATGATGTTGTTGTGCAACTCTTCCTGCTCTTCGAACTTGAAGACCTTGGTGGCCTGCACCGTGAGCACGTCCTTGATGTTGCGGAATACCACGTGGTGGTACTCCACGTCGAACGCGCTGCACGCGTACAGCGACGCCTCGAACGTCTGCGCCAGCTCCAGCGCCACGCGCATCGCCTTGAAGCCGTAGGCCGACCCGTCCACGCACACCATGATCCGCCCGCCCCGCAAAGGCTGGTCATCGCGGACCACCAGGACGTCCTTCGAGATCCCGCGGACGGCGCGCGCCGTGACACCGCCGAGCTGCGAGGCGGGCTGCCGTCCCAGGCCGTGCGCGCCAATGATGACGAGATCGTACTTGCGGCCCGAGGACCCGGCGAGCTTGGCGGCCGCGTCTTCGTCATCGGCCACGATGCGTCCGTTGTCTCCGATGCGGACGTCGCTGCGCACCCGCTCGCCGCCGTCGTAGGTAGCGGCGCGGTTGGGATCGAACCCGATCAGCCCCGGCAGCCGCCCTGCCCCGGCATTCACTTCCTTTATGATCTCTTCATAGTTGATGCCTTCGAGCAGCTGGCGCGTGAGCGGCACCCCGGCCTGGACGCAACGTTCGGCCACCTGCTCGAGAAAGCTATCGGCGATGAGCTGGAGTCCTTTCTCGATCAGCTTGTCGTGAATCTTGCGCTGGCGTTTGATCTCGTCGGGGGTCTGAAACTGCGCGGGGAGGCCCGTCTCGAGCTGGCGGAACCGAACGTCGTGCAACCGGGCGGCGTAGACGTGGTTGGCCGTGATGTGCCCGCCGGAGGCGCGAGCCAGCTCGATCGCGCGATCCACGGCCCAGTCCGAGTGGTGCGAGTTGTCCACCGGCACAAAGACTTCCCGGTACACTCCGCCCTCCGTCGAGGGGTGACCTCACCTCAACGCCGCACTGACGTTGAGTCGGATGCGATGCACTACGGGATCGAATACACCGCCGAGGACAGCAACTGTGCGGAGGCCCGGCGTCAGACGAATAGATTGGGACCCGGGGCGCCCGGCTGTCAAGGGACCAGCTGTTGGCCGTGCTCGTCCCAGACCGTGAGGGCGTCAACCGGGCACGCGCCGCAGGCCTCGAGCAGCCGCTCGCGCGCCACGGACTCCGGGGCGACGAAGCACACCACGCCGTCGTCGGCAATGACGAAGGCCTCCGGCGCTGCCTTCACGCAATTGCCGAAGCCCACGCAGAGGGTGCGGTCAATGCGGATCCGGAGCCCGTGAACGACGCGCTCGTCGGCGTCGGCCATCACATCCCTTCCAGGCCGAGGTCCTGCCGAGCGCGGTCCATGACGTCCGGCGTGATCTCCGGTATGGCCCGCTCCGCGGCATACTCCGCGTAGATCTTCCGCACCATGCCGCGAACGAACGACGGCACGCGGGCCAGCCGGGCGATCGCCTCGGGCGACCAGGTGGGGGGCGACTGGAGGCGGCGCGAAGACGTCTGGCGCGCCGGGGGATCGCCGCTGAACGCGCCGGGGCGTCCCACCACCTCGTCCCGTACCAGTTCCATCGGGCCGGGGTCGAGCGTGCGCCCGCCGATCTCCACGCCGAGCGACCGCACCAGCTGCGACTCCATGGGGTTGGCCAACATGGCCACGGTGTGTCCGCATCTGGCGCAGGTGAACGCCGCGGCGAACGTCCCATCGCCCGGCTCGCGCCGTTCCCGGAACGCCATCTGCTCGTCGCAGTTCACGCACAGGAACTTCACTGGAGCGTCTCCAGGAATCGCTCGAGCAGCGCCGCCGGCACGCCCGCCGCATGGGCCGAAAACGGGACCCGAGCGAGCAGCGGAACCCGGAAGTCCTCCGCCAATCGCTGACCCGCCGCTCCGGGGAACAGCGGTTTCACCGCACCGCACGAGGGACAGTGATAGCCGCTCATGTTCTCGACGATCCCGAGGAGCCGGATGCCTCCCTCGCGCGCCGACGTCATGGCGCGACGAACGGACTGATAGGACTCCTCGGTGGGAAGCGTCACGGCCAGCGCGCCACCCAGACCCGGCGCCAGCTCGGCCACGTCCGCCACCCCATCCGCGCCGGGCGGCAGGTCAATGAGCAGCAGGTCGAGCGTTCCCCACGCCACGTCGCCGAGGAACTCCCGCAGCACGCCGGCCTCCAGCACCCCCCGCCAGACGAAACGCTCCTGGGCCGGCTCGCGCCAGGCGAGCGGCCGGCCATCGTCCAGGAGAAAGTCGGTGGAGACCACGCCGACGCCCCCCTCACCCAGGGCCGGGCGGACGCCCTCCGGTGTCACGGTGAGCGGTCCGGTCGCCCTCAGCATCCGCCCCACGGTGGGGCTCTTCAAATCGGCGTCCACCACGCCCACGCCGCGCGACAGCCGCGGCGCGAGGCCGCGGGCCAACGCCGCGGTGAGAAAGCTCTTCCCGACGCCGCCCTTCCCGCTCATCACGGCCACCACGTGCCCGACCCCGGCCAGCCGAGCCGCCACGCGGCGACGCTGCTCGCCCACCTGCGCGGCGAGCCGCGAACGATCTTCCCCCTCGACCTCGAAGTACGTGCGAAAGCTCACAGGTCCCATCCCGCGCGGGCGAGCATCCAGAGGTTGATCATCACGACCACCAGCGCCACGCCGTAGAACTCAGGGCTCAATCGCTGCTCCGGCGTGGGGAGGAACGCGTGGCCGATGAGCGTGGGCACGCGGAGCGCCGCGATGGCCCATACGATGCGCGCAACCCAGGCATTCTGCCAGCGCGCCAGGCCCCACACGACCGCGCCCACGATCCCCGCGCCGATGATCATCCACACCCAACCCGCGCCTCGTCCTTCGGGCAGCAGGCCCCGGCGCCACATGGCGAACGTGGCCCCTTCGTACAGGATCCCCACGTGGAGGTACACGAATGCCGCCTGCCGGAACTTGCGAGCGCGGGCCTCCGGCCAGCGCGCGGGCGGCGCTCCAGGACTCACAGATTCGGTTGACCGCTGCATGATCGGCCGCCTACTCTCCTCACGGTCCGATGATCGAGCGCCGCTCCACCTCATCCACTGACCCGACGCCCTTGGGTCGAGCAACGCCAGTCCTGCTCGCCGCCGGGTTCCTGCTGTTCCTTGGCGTGCTGGCCGCGCTGGTCGGAGCGGCGTTCGCCCGCCGCGACGTGCCAGTCTACCTTCCGTCGCTTCCGCTCGGAACCCCAGCAGCGCCGCCCGGGATCACGGATACCGTCACGGTGGATGCCAGCGACCCGGAGCACTGGCGCTTTTTCAGCTTCGCCCGCGGCGTGCTCCCATCCGCGGATACCGCCGGATGGGATCTCGCGTTTCGCCGGTTCCAAGTTATCGCATCCGGGGCCATCAGCGCCGACAGCGGGCGGGCATTCGACCAGATCGTCGAGGCGCCGGCTGGCGGCCATGTCGCGTCGTCGCCGGCCTCCGACAGCGTCAACGCGGCCCTGACGCGCTGGTACACGTACAGTTTTGTCACCCATCTGCTCAAGCCCGCCCCCAGAGTGTACCGGATCCGCACCACGTCGGGCCGCTACGCCAAGTTCGAGTTTCTCAGTTACTACTGCCCGGGGCCGGCGCCGGGATGCGTGACGTTCAGGTACGCGTTGGCGCCAGACGAGCGGGAATTCGAGTAGGCGGCCCGCTGTGGGGGCCGTCGTCCACACCGCCCTGGCGACCTGATGGGGGACCGCCGGCTTGCGCTCCCGCTGCATTCCTAGTATTAGGGGCCAGTTTCGTATTAGGGGCCAGTTTCAAGCTCCTTCCCCTCCATTCACCAGGAGCGCCGCATGGACGTTCAACGCATTCTGCGTGAGGGATTCGTTTCAGGGTTGATCGGGGCGGCCGGCGTGGCCGCATGGTTCCTGATCGTGGATGTGGTCGCGGGCCGCCCCTTCTTCACGCCCGCCATGCTGGGCGACGCCCTGTTCTGGGGATTGCGCGACCCGTCCCAGGTATCCATCGCGTTTCCCACCGTGATCGGCTACACCATGGTGCACGTCCTGGCGTTCGTGCTCGTGGGCCTGGCGGCCGCGTTGCTGGCCTTCGAGGTCGAGTTGTTCCCGCACACCTTGTTCATCGTGGTGGTCTGCTTCGCGATCTTCGAATTCGGCTTCTACGTCATCGTGGCGACGCTGGCGCGGCCGCTGCTCGGGGCGCTGGCGTGGTGGAACGTGGCCATCGGTAACGCGATCGCGGCGGCCGGCATGGGCTACTACCTCTGGCGCATGCATCCCAAGCTGCGGGAAGAGCTGAAGGCCCATCCGCTGGGAGAGCCGATGGACCAGGGGGTGGATGAACCGGCGTGAACGAGGTCGGCAAACGCATAAGCGGAGAGCCAGGCAAGCAATCGGGACGCCACACGGCAAGGGCGGCCCCGGCTGGGGGATCGGCCGGCGCGAGTTTTTCCGGTGCGCTGTCGCCGGCCTGGCCGCCCCGCTCGCGGCCTGCGCGCCGCTTCAACGACGGCGGCCCAACCTGCTGTTCATCATGGCCGACGACCTCGGCTACGGTGACCTCAGCATCACCGGCCGGAGCGACTATCGCACACCCGCGATCGACGGCCTGGCGCGCGAAGGCGTGACGCTCACCCAGGCCTACGCCGCCGCACCGGTTTGTACTCCCACACGAGTGGCCTTCATGACGGGGCGCTACCCGGCGCGCACCCATGCCGGTTTGTTCGAACCGCTCACGACCCACCCCACCGGATTGCCGCCCACGCCGCCCACGTTGCCGCTGCTCCTCAAGGCGCGGGGCTACCAAACCGCGCTGATCGGCAAATGGCACCTCGGGCTCTTGCCCCAGTTCCACCCGCACCGTCACGGTTTCGACGAGTTCTACGGGTTCCTCGGCGCGGCCGCGGACTACACCAGCCACATGGATACCGAAGCGCTCGAGAACTACTTTCTCGACGGCGACCACCCGGCGGCTGCCGAGGGCTACCTCACCGACTTGTTCACCGAGCGCGCGCTGCGGTTCATCGCACGGGAGCGAGTCGGCCCGTTTTTCCTGAATCTCCAGTACAACGCCCCGCACTGGCCCTGGCAGGCGCCCGGCGACCCGCCCTATCCCGACTCCCTGCGCTGGACCGGCGGCGGCTCACCCGAAACGTTCGCACGCATGGTGGAGCGTTTGGACCGCGGCGTGGGCCGAGTCCTCGCGGCGTTGCGCGACAGTGGCCAGGATCACAACACGCTGGTGGTGTTCACCAGTGACAACGGTGGGGAACGGTTTTCGCACATGGGGCCGTTCCGCGGCGCGAAAATGACGCTGTACGAAGGCGGCATCCGCGTGGCCGCGTTCGCGCGCTGGCCCGCCCAAATCCCCGCCGGCGCCACCTGCGATCAGGTGTGCATCACGCAGGACTGGACCGCCACGTTCCTCGCGCGCGCGGGCGCCGCAGCCGACCAATCCGCGCCGCACGACGGGATTGACCTGTTGCCCTACCTGACGGGCGGTGCTCCGGCCACGCGACGTTTGTACTGGCGCATCACGCAGCGCCGTGAGCAACGCGCGATGCGGAGCGGCGGCTGGAAGTATCTCGCGACCGAGGAAGGTGAGTTCCTGTTCGATCTCCAGCGGGACCCCGGCGAGACCACGGACCTGAAGGCGCGGAATCCGGATGTGCTGAAGCGCCTCAAGGCAGCCTACGCCGAATGGGAGCGCGGGGTGCTCCCGCCGATTCCGCTGGATCCGGACCGGCGCTGACGGCCTCCCTGCAGGCCGACACCCGGCAGCGCAAACCGCACCGCGTACGCGGCGCCCGGCCACCACCCCGACCACGGTGCTGGATCTGGATCCCCGTCCGACCAGGAGAACTCAGCGGCCGGTGCGGTGCGTGCGGTGAAACGGTCGAAGGGTTGAAGGTGGCGGGTCACCCGCGCACGAACGCGCCGTAGAGAAACAGCAACGCGATCCCCACGCCGAGCGCGAGCAGCAGCGGCAGGCTGAAGATCAGCGTGAACAGCCTGTGGTCCATCTTGAGGTGCATGTAGAACATCACCACCAGGCTGAATTTGACGGCCGAGAGCACCAGCAGGACCGGGGCCAGCACGGCCTGGAACGCCGGCACGTAGAACACGCCGACCTCGACCAGGGTGATGATGGTCAGTACCGCTGCGACGGCGAGGTACGTTCCGGTACCCGGATGGGCGTGCTCGCTGGCGGTCGAGTGCTGTTCGCTCATGATGCGGCCATCACTGAATGAGGTACACGACCGTGAAGATCACGATCCACACCACGTCCACGAAATGCCAGTAGAGTCCCGCGATTTCCACGTTGATCGCCTTGTCGGGTCCGAGCTCTCCCTGAAACGAGCGCACCAGCAGCGTCGAGAGCCACAACACTCCCACCGCCACGTGCCCGCCGTGAAAGCCGGTCAGCGTGAAGAACGTGGAGCCGAACAGGTTCGTGGTGATCGTCAGTCCCTCGCGCACGAACGACGTGAACTCGTAGGCCTGGAAGCTCAGGAACACGAGGCCGAGGCAGGCGGTGGTGGCGAGCCACACGCGGGCCCACACGCGGTCCCCCCGCGCCACGGCCGCGAGCGCCAGCACCATGGCGAGGCTCGACATCAGCAGGTCGAAGGTGCTGACCGAGGTGATCGGGATGTCGAGGATCTCGTGCGGGGTTGGGCCCCGAACGCTGCGGCCCTTGTAGACCAAATAGGTCGAGATCAACGATCCAAACAGCAGACATTCGGAGCCGATGAAGGTCCAGAACGCCAGTTTCCTGTTATCGAGCCCGGTGCTGGTTGCGTGCGCGTGCGTCACTCAGACCTCGAACGGCTCAAAGGCCCAGGCATAGATCGAGACCACCAGCGCGGCCGCCCCCGCCAGCACCACCCACAACGTGTGGAGCAGCGCGCCCGTGGCCATGACGGCGATCGCCGCCGCGGTCAGCAGCGGCCAGTAGGAGCCACCCGGCACGTGCACCGGCTCGGGCGGCACATCCGGAATGGCGCGCATCTGGGTACGCGACCAGCGCGGGAGCCGACTCACCACCTCGGGAATCACCGAGAAGTTGTACGGCGGGGGCGGCGAGGGGATGGTCCACTCGAGCGACGGCGCGCCCCAGGGATCGTTCCCCGCGACGTCGCCGCGGCGCCGGCTCCACCACGCGTTGTACGCGAACACCAGGATCGAGACGCCGATCAGCAGCGCGCCGATGGTGGAGACGAGGTTCAGCGTATCCAGGCCCAGCTCCGGCCCGTACGTGTAAATCCGCCGCGGCATGCCGAGCAGCCCGATGAAGTGCATGGGAAAGAAGGCCAGGTTCATGCCGACGAAGCCGAGCCAGAAGTGCGCCTTCCCAAGCCGCTCGTTCATCAGCCGGCCGGTCATCTTGGGCCACCAGTAGTAGATCCCGGCGAAGATGCCCTGAATGGCGCCGCCGAACAGCACGTAGTGGATATGCGCCACCACGAAATACGTGTCGGTCTGCTGCAGATCGGCGGGCGGCGAGGCGTGCATCACGCCCGAGAGACCGCCGATGATGAACATGGCGATGAAGCCCAGGGCGAACAGCATGGGCGCGGTGAAGCGCAACTGGCCGCCCCACATGGTGGCGAGCCAGTTGAAGATCTTCACGCCGGTGGGGATCGCGATCAGCATGGTGGTGCCAGCGAACACCGAGTCCGCGATGGGCCCCAAACCCACGGAGAACATGTGGTGGCTCCATACGCCCCAGCCCATGACGCCGATCAAGAGCCCCGAATACACCACCACGGCGTACCCGAACAGCGGTTTGCGCGAGAAGGTGGGCAGCACTTCCGAGATGATGCCCATGGGCGGCAGGATGAGGATGTACACCTCCGGGTGGCCGAAGAACCAGAACAGGTGCTGCCACAACAGCAGATCGCCGCCGGCCGACACCTGATAGAAGTTGGTGCCGAAGTAGCGGTCGAACATCAAGAAGACCAGCCCGACCGTGATGACGGGAAACGCGGTCACCACCAGGAACTGGGTCACGAGCGTCATCCAGGTGAATACCGGCATCCGCATGAGCCGCATGCCTGGGGCCCGAAGATTGACGATGGTGACGATGAAGTTGAACCCCGCGGCGAGCGAGGCGACGCCCAGCACCTGGAGCCCGATGACCCAGAAGTCCACGTTGGCGCCGGGGGAATAGGCTTTGGACGTGAGGTTGGCGTATCCGAACCAGCCGGCGTTCGGCGCTACGCTCAGCGAGCTCGCCCCCAGGATCGGGCCGGCGATGAAGCTCGCGTTCAGAATCAGGCCGCCGAACAGGAATACCCAATAGCTGAAGGCGTTGAGGCGCGGGAACGCGACGTCGCGCGCGCCGATCTGGAGCGGCACGATGTAGTTGAAGAACGCGGCCGAAAGCGGCATGACCGCGAGGAACACCATGGTGGTGCCGTGCATGGTGAACAGCTGATTGAACGCCTCCGCGCTCACCAGGTCGTTCTGCGACCGCGCGAGCTGGAGCCGGATCAGGAGCGCTTCCAGGCCGCCGATCAGGAAGAACGCGAACGCCGTGACCCCGTAGAGGATGCCGATCCGCTTGTGATCCGTGGTGGTGATCCAGCTCCACAGGACGGACCAGAAGCCGGCGGACCGGAGGGGCTCGGAGCTCATCGCAGGCTCGCGAGATACGCCACCAGCGCGGCGATCTCTTCTTCGGTGAGGCCGACGCGCGGCATCTTGCTGCCGGGCTTCACGGCCGGTGGATCTCGCAGCCAGGCGGCCATGCCCTCGGCCGTGTTGGGCAGCATGCCCGCGGCGATGGTGGAGCGGCTCCCCACGTGCGTGAGGTTGGGGCCCAGCACGCCGGCCGAGACGCCCTGCACGGCGTGACAGGCAATGCAGGAATTGCTGGCCGGATCGCGAATCTGGCGGAACGCTTCCGCGCCGCGGCGCGCCAGCTCAGGCAACGTGTCCGCGCTGGGCGGCGCGGCGCGCTGGTCCGCCACCCACTTGGCGAACGTGGCGGAGTCATCCACGAACACCCGCAGCCCCATCCTGGCGTGGGATTCGCCGCAGAACTCCGCGCATTGACCCAGGAATACGCCCACCGAATCGGCCGCGAGCGCGATCCGGGTGGTACGCCCGGCGATCACGTCGCGCTTGCCACCGAGCCGGGGCGCCCAGAAGCTATGGATCACGTCGCGCGAGGTGAGCCCAAGGCTGACGGGCCGGTTCTGCGGCAGGTGCAGCTCGTTCGCGGTGGTAATACCGAACTCGGGATAGCGAAACTCCCACCACCACTGGTGGCCGATGACCTCCACGTCCAGCGCGCCGTCGGGCCGCGTGCCGTCCACGCGGAAGATGGTCTGCATGGTGGGCGTGGCGATCAGGATCAGGATCACCGCGGGAACGAGCGTCCAGCCGATTTCCAACAGCGTGTTGCCGTGCACGCGCTCGGGCTCAGGCGCCCCCGGACGAGCGCGATAGCGCAACACCACGTACAGGAGCAGCGACTCCACCACGACGAACACGCCCACGGCGAACCAAAAGATCCACCGGAACAGGTCGTCAATGTGCGAGCCGAAGTCGGCGGTGGGATCGAGCGTCGACTGCGGGAACGGGCCTCCGCAAGCGACAATCCCCGGGACAGCGACGCTCAGAACGAGCGCCGTCAGCGTTCGCGCGCGCGGCAAAGTATTCCTTAACGATGTCCGATCGTGGTCCGACCAGGGCGACGCCGGCCGCCGGAGGGCGGTGGCACGAGCCGCCAAGATGGTAGCGGCGCCGGTCGGTCGGGTCAATGCGGCAAGAGACGTCATGCTGACCCCGCGAGTCAGGTATGGGACCGGGCGCAACCGCGGCTTGACGCGGCCTTGACCGCCCGCGGTACCCTTGGGCATGCGCCGATCTGGAGGTCCGATGATCCGATCGTTCTGGCGAGTTTTCCCCCTGGCGTGCTTGCTGGCGCTCGCCCCTGGCTCCGCGATGGGACAGGCGACGGCCGCCGACACGGCGGCGGTGCTGCTCGACGCGGCGGCGAGATTCGAGGCGCACGGCGACCGCCGAATCGCCGAGGCGTTGCTGGCGCTGATCGCGCGAGACTACGCCGCCACACCCGCTGGCGTGACCGCCGCCGGGCGGCTGTCAGCCCGGCGGGGGGCCGCGTCGGCGGAGAGCGGACGGGTCGAGCTCATCGTCTGGGGAACGTTGTACGGCGCGTGGCTCGGCACCGGCATCCCGGCCATGCTGGGCGCCGACGATCCGGCCCCGTACGGAGCCGGGCTCTTGATCGCCGCACCACTGGGGTTCGCCGCCGCCAGAGCCTACGGCCGCAGCACCAGCATGAGCCTGGGCCAGGCGCGCGTCATCCGCTGGGGCAGCATCTGGGGCACCTGGCAAGGCATCGGCTGGCAGGAAGTGTTCGACATCGGCGATCGCACCGAGCGCTACTGCGACCAGTTCGCCTGCTACGACTATCCGGTGGAGTCCGAACGAGCCCCCGTCACGGCCGCGGTGCTGGGCGGGATGACCGGTCTCGCCACGGGTGCCGCCATCGCACGCTCGACTAACATCTCGCCGGGCACCGCCACCATGGTGGAGTTCGGCTCGCTCTGGGGCACGTGGTACGCCGGCGCCGCCACGGTGTTGCTCGACGTGGACAGCGAGGACGCCGTCCTGACCTGGATACTGCTGGGCGGAAACGCGGGGCTCTTGTCCGGCGCGCTGGCCGGCCCGCGGCTGGGATGGAGTGCCGGCCGCGCCCGACTCGTCAGCATCACCGGGGTCGCGGGACTCGTGGCGGGACTGGGGCTCGATCTGTTGTTCGAAGTGGACGACGACAAGACCGCCATCGCGATCCCCCTGGCCACGAGCGTGATCGGCCTGGCGCTGGGGGCGAACTGGACGCGCGATTACGACGCCACCAGGCGCGATTTGGGTGAGCGCGCCCCGGCTGCGCTGGTGAACGTTCGCGACGGCCGAGTGGGGATGAGCGTTCCGGTCCCCACGCCGTCCCTGCTGCCGGTGGGGGTCGAGAGCGGGCGCGTCCGCCGCGCCCCGGGGCTCAGCCTGCGCCTGCTCGACGCGTCGTTTTCGACGGGACGATGACGGCCTTCGTGACCGCGAGCGCCTCGACGTCCGCCAGAGCCCGCCCCGCCTCGTCCAGGCCGTAGCGACCCCCGATCACGCGATCGAGTCGCAGGCGGTCGCGATGCTTGGCGAGCAGCTTGAGCGCGCGGTAGACGTGACTGAACTCCGTGCCCCACTGGCCGCGCACGTCGGCGTGCTTGCGGTTTACGTCCTGGTGGAAGTTGACGGTGGTCGCGCCGACATCCGTATAGTGCCCGGCGATGACGTAGGTCCCGCCATCCCGGAGCATCCGGAACCCCTCGTCAATCGCCGCCGGGTTGCCGGCGGCCTCGATCGCCACGTCCAC